>CAYRBE010000140.1:0-447 GCA_964422345.1 uncultured Dechloromonas sp. | reverse complement strand
ATGCGCTGCAGAAGCTTAGGCAGACAGATTCTAGTGGCCGTGTCGAGAGCCACTGGGTTCCGGCCTGGGTGTTGTCCTTGGAGCAACCTGTTCTTGGTCACGGTTTCGGCCATCAGGTATTTGGTCAGAAGGTTGCTGCTGCGACTGAAATTCACCCTGAATGGCGGCCAAGCGGTTTGGGTCCTGATTGGATGCCATCATCACCACATAGTATCAGTTTCGAAGTTCTGTTTGCCAGTGGTTTTCCCGGTTTGGTAAGTCTTGGTTTGCTGTATACAGCTTTGATTTGGTTTTCGCTTAAGGCGCTATGTTCGCAGAAACGCTGTCTGTCGAAAGGAGTCGAGAGTGTATTTCTGTACACCTGCTCGGTTTCGCTGGTCGGTTCCTATTTTATCTTTGCTCAGTTTGAGGCACCGGCTTGGCGGAGTTTTCCGGTGATCATTGCAC
>CAYRBE010000139.1:3925-6447 GCA_964422345.1 uncultured Dechloromonas sp. | reverse complement strand
GCATCGTCAGCCATCCGCAGGGCTGATGCAGCATCAATCCAGTGACCATTCCAGCCTTCAGCGCGCAGCTTGGGGAAAACTTCCTTGGTGTAATCGCCACCTTGGCAGGTAATGATAATTTCGCAAGCCTTCAATGCGTCAATCGACGATGCATCCTGCAAGGGTAAGGAAGCCTCTTTGCCACCGAAAACAGGGGCTTTACCGCCTGCCGCCGAGGTCGAGAAATATACCGGATCGATATGGGCAAAATCCCCCTCTTCCACCATGCGCTGCATGAGGACAGAACCGACCATACCGCGCCAACCAACCAGACCAACCTTCTTCATGACGTCACTCTCCGTGAAAAACCTGTGTAGTACTTACAGCGCCGCCAGCACGGCGTCGCCCATTTCTTTGGTGCCAACCTTGTTCGTACCGCGCTCATAGATATCGCCGGTGCGGAAACCTTGGGCCAGTACTTTTTTGACCGCAGCTTCAATGCGTAGTGCCTGATCTTCAAGACCAAAAGTGTAACGCAGCATCATCGCGGCCGACAGGATGGTCGCCAGCGGATTAGCCACACCCTGACCAGCGATATCTGGTGCAGAACCGTGCGACGGCTCGTACAGACCTTTATTCTTGTCATCAAGCGAAGCCGACGGCAGCATGCCGATTGAGCCGGTCAGCATCGAGGCTTCGTCAGACAAAATGTCGCCAAACATGTTACCGGTGACCATCACGTCGAACTGCTTCGGAGCTTTAACCAATTGCATCGCGGCATTGTCAACCAGCATGTGGCTGAGTTCGACATCCGGGTAATCAGGAGCGATTTCAATCATCACATCGCGCCAGAGCTGGGTGCATTCGAGAACATTCATCTTGTCGACCGAACAGAGCTTTTTGTTGCGCTTTTGCGCAGCCTGAAAGGCGACATGGCCGATGCGACGGATTTCGGATTCGCTATAGACCATGGTATTAAAACCGACGCGCTCACCGTTTTCTTCACACACGCCGCGCGGCTGGCCAAAGTAGATGTCACCGGTCAGTTCGCGGACGATCAGGATATCGAGCCCGGCAACGATTTCCGGCTTGAGTGTTGAAGCATTGGCCAGTTCTGGATAAAGAATCGCCGGACGCAGATTGGCGAACAGGTTCAGATCCTTACGAATTCCCAGCAGACCACGTTCCGGGCGTTTTTCGCGGGGCAGCGTATCCCACTGCGGGCCACCAACAGCACCGAGCAGAACCGCATCGGCTTCGCGAGCCAGTTTCTGGGTTGCTTCGGGATAAGGATTACCCGTGGCATCAACCGCACCGCCGCCCAACAAGGCCTCTTCCATCTCAAACTTCAGATCGAGCGAATTCAGCACACGCACTGCCTGAGCAGTAATTTCCGGACCGATGCCGTCACCCGGCAGAACACAGATTTTCATGTTTTTTCCTCTTACGAAAACAACCAAGGCTGGCTGATGCGACGTAGCTCTTCAAATTCACGAATTTTTTCAGCATGACGCAAGGTCAGACCAATATCATCCCAACCGTTCAACAAACATTCCTTACGGAAATTGTCGATTTCGAACGGTACACCGTAGCCATCAGGTCGAATCACTGCCTGAGCGGCCAGATCAACCACCAGCTTATAGCCGGGCGTTGCTTCAACCTGCTGGAACAGCGCCTCGATTTCTGCTGCTGGCAAGACAATCGGCAGAATGCCGTTCTTGTAGCAGTTATTAAAGAAAATGTCGGCAAACGATTCAGCAATGATGGCCTGAAAACCGAAGTCAAGCAGCGCCCACGGCGCATGTTCGCGTGAGCTGCCACAGCCAAAATTAGCGCGCGTCAGCAATACTTGCGCACCTTGATAACGTGGCTGATTCAGCACGAAATTCGGATTTTTCGGACGACCGGAATTGTCTTCACCGGGCTGGCCGATATCCATGTAACGCCATTCGTCAAAGGCATTCGGGCCAAAACCTGAACGCTTGATCGATTTCAAAAACTGCTTGGGGATGATCGCATCGGTATCGACGTTATTGCGATCTAGCGGAGCCACCAAGCCTTCGAGACGGGTAAATTTATCCATGTTCTTTATCTCAGAGGATGTCACGCACGTCGGCGAAGCGACCTGCGATCGCAGCGGCTGCCGCCATGGCCGGACTGAGCAGGTGAGTACGCCCACCCGGACCTTGACGACCTTCAAAGTTGCGATTGGAGGTTGAGGCACAACGCTCGCCCGGCTCCAGACGATCGGCATTCATTGCCAGACACATCGAGCAACCCGGCTCACGCCACTCAAAACCAGCCGCAATAAAGACTTTATCGAGACCTTCAGCCTCGGCCTGACGCTTGACCAGACCAGATCCCGGCACTGCCAAAGCCAGCTTGATGTTGGCTGCGATGTGACGCCCGTTAAGCACCGACGCTGCTTCGCGCAAATCTTCAATCCGCGAGTTGGTGCAGGAACCAATGAAGACCTTGTCGACTGCGATCTGATTCATCGGTGTATTCGGATTCAAACCCATGTACTGCAGGGCGCGCTCCAT
>CAYRBE010000139.1:0-3825 GCA_964422345.1 uncultured Dechloromonas sp. | reverse complement strand
CCTTCAAATATTCAATTGTTTTATCGTCAACCGCGACGAAACCCATGCGGGCGCCGCCTTCAATCGCCATATTGCACAGGGTCATCCGACCTTCCATGCTCAAGCCACGAATCGCGCTACCGCCAAATTCAATCGCGTAACCCGTACCGCCTGCGGTACCGATGGTTCCGATAATCGCCAGCGCCACATCCTTACCGGTCACGCCTTTGCCGAGTTTGCCTTCGACAGCAATCAGCATGGTTTTGGATTTTTTCTGGAGCAGACACTGGGTCGCCAGCACGTGCTCGACTTCTGACGTGCCGATACCGTGCGCCAGACAGGCAAATGCGCCGTGAGTTGAGGTGTGCGAATCACCACAAACGACGGTCATGCCAGGCAGCGTCGCGCCATTTTCCGGGCCAACGACGTGAAGAATACCCATGCGCGGATCTTTAAACGGAAAATAGGCTAGCGCGCCGACTTCACGAATATTGGCATCGAGCGTCTCAACCTGCTGACGAGAAACCGGATCTTTGATCCCTTCGTCCCAATGGTCAGTCGGCGTATTGTGATCCGGCGTCGAGACGATGGATGAAACCCGCCAAGGCTTGCGGCCAGCCAGTTTCAGACCTTCAAAGGCTTGCGGGCTGGTGACTTCATGGACCAGATGGCGGTCAATATAAAGGAGCGCAGTGCCATCAGCTTCCTGATGAACAACGTGGTTCTCCCAAAGCTTGTCGTAAAGGGTCTTCGACATGGGGTCTATGGTGTGCTGTAAAGCTTGGAATTATTGCACAGGATCGCTGGTTTTTGGCTCTCCGGGGCCGTCCACCGTAGCATTCTCCCCAACCCAGCGCCAAACCAGCAGATAACCTGTAAGGGCAAACAATGCGCTCAGGGTAAAAGCCCAGCCCGCACCCAGACCATCCCACATCCAGCCACTGGCGACACCGCCAATTAAACCGCCGGCGCCAAACGACAGACTGGAATACAAAGCCTGACCACGTGACTGCGCTTTCCCAGGAAACCAAGCCTTTACCGCAGCAATCGAAGCTGCATGAAAAGCACCAAAGGTCAGCCCATGCATCAATTGAACCAGAACCATCACCGCCACCGACTCAACACCCCAGCCCATTAGCAAAAACCGCACGACAGCCGTCCCATAACTAACGAGAAGTATGGTTCGCAAGGAATAACGTTTAAATATGCGGCCCATAATCATGAACAAGCCGATTTCTGCGACCACACCGAGTGACCACAACAAACCGATGTCACTGTTGCTGTAACCATGATCGGACAGATGAATCGAGTAAAAAATATAGAAGGCCCCGTGCGCCGCAGACATCGCGACGCAGGCTGCCATCAGCGCCCATACGCGCGACTGGCGGAGAATGGCCATCACCGACAGATCACTATCCGCATGGGAGACATGCGGAGACTCCGGCAGGGTTTGCGCAAAAATCTGAATACCCAGCAAAATCACCACGCACACCCAGAGCACACTGGACACAGCGAATCGATCCAGTATCGCGCCGGTTAGCATCACGGCGACGATAAAGCCTACCGACCCCCAAACACGAATTCGACTATAGCGCCCCGGCTGATCCTTCAAATGATCGAAAGTGAGGGCCTCGACCAATGGCAAGGCAGCACTCCAGAAGAAGGCCATCACCGCCATCGCAATCAGCATGCCGTGAAGCTTATCCAGCCAGAAAAAAGCCATGAAGCCGGCCAGACTGATGATTCCAGCCAAGCGAATAATCGCCATACGCTGCCCAAAACGATCGGCCAGCCAACCCCAGAGATTTGGCCCGAACAGGCGCATCAACTGCATCTGCGACATCAGCAAAGCGATATCCCAGGCAGAAAAATTTAGCGAATCGAGATAGAGCCCAAAATAGGGCGAGAAGGCGCCAACGAAGGCGAAGTAAAAAAAGTAATAGCCCGAAAGGCGCCAGTAAGGCAAAGCATGCATCCGGCAATTTTACCGGATGCTGCGTCGGGCGAAGCGCCTAATTATTAGGCAGCAACAGCTTGCTGGCCAGCACGGTAGGCCAACAACATGTGATACAGCTCATCTTTCAGCTTAACGCGCTGCTTTTTCATTTCTTCAATCGTAAAGTCGGAGACTGGCACATCCTTAGCTTCCAGACTCTCAACATCATCAGTAACGCCATGATAGGCGGCAAACAGCTTGGCGAAATGTGCATTGCCAACTTTCAAAGCATGAATCGCATCCTTCATTTCAGGAAATTCGTGATGAAGGTCATGGTGATCAACTTGCATAGATAACTCCCAAAAAACATGCTGCAAAAGCAGCCAAAACGATAATTTTAAGCGATTTTTGCTGGAATACGAGGGGTTTCACACTTCACATCGCCACATTGCGCCCGATGGCGCAGGGCGTGATCAATGAGAACCAAGGCCAACATGGCTTCCGCAATCGGTGTTGCGCGAATCCCGACACAGGGATCATGCCGCCCCTCGGTTGCCACTTCAATGGCATTCCCCAGACGATCAATCGAGTTGCGTGACTGAGCAATCGACGAGGTCGGCTTGATCGCCATATTGACGATGATTTCCTGCCCGGTAGAAATGCCACCCAGAACGCCACCTGCGTAATTACTGGCGAACCCCTGCGGCGTCATTTCATCACCATGCTCACTGCCCTTTTGGGCAACTGATGCAAAACCAGCGCCGATCTCCACGCCTTTAACCGCATTGATACCCATCATCGCATAGGCGATCTCGGCATCCAGCCGGTCATACACCGGCTCACCCCAACCCGGCGGAACACCGTTGGCGACGACGGTAATTTTTGCACCGACCGAATCCAGCGACTTGCGCAGACTATCCATATAGCTTTCCAGCTCAGGAACAATGCTCATATTTGGCGCAAAAAAGGCATTGCCATCAATTTCATCAACCGAAACAAAGGGAATCTCGATCGGCCCCAAGGCACTCATCCAGCCGCGAATGGTGACGCCGTAGCGTTCATACAGCCATTTCCGGGCAATCGCGCCGGCGGCAACCCGCACCGCAGTTTCACGGGCAGATGAACGGCCACCACCACGGTAATCGCGAAAACCGTATTTATGGGTATAGGTGTAATCGGCATGACCTGGCCTGAAGGTATCGGCAATATTGCCGTAATCCTTGCTGCGCTGGTCTTCATTGCGGATTAGCAACGCAATCGGGGTTCCGGTGGTTTTACCTTCGAAAACACCCGAAAGAATTTCAACGGTATCCGACTCACGGCGCTGCGTTACGTGGCGCGACGTCCCCGGCTTACGGCGATTTAGCTCGGCCTGAATATCGGCCTCACACAGCGCCAGACCTGGTGGGCAACCATCAACCACACAGCCAATTGCCGGTCCGTGTGATTCGCCGAAAGAAGAAACGGTAAAGAGAGTGCCAAAAGTATTGCCGGACATGATTAGCCACGATCTAATAGATGAAACTGGAGTTTACCATGCCAATCAAAAAGCCTCCTCCCGGCCTGTCCACCGTAGCAAAGCCAGAAACACGACCCGGTGCTGGCAAAAACCTGACGCCAAAGCCACCAGCACGCCCACAACCGGACAATCGCTGGCAACGAACCAAGCGTTACGGCTGGGATAGCCGCTAAATTAAAGACGTAAAAAAAGCAGCCGAAGCTGCTTTTCAGAGCACAAAAAACTATGCGGGCTGCTCGCCCGGCCAATTTTTAATATAGCTCTTCAGCATTTTGTTCTCGAAACTCTGTTCTTCGAGCACCGCCTTGGCGACGTCGAGAAACGAAATAACGCCCATCAGCAAATCGCCGTCCAGCACCGGCAAATAACGCGAATGCTTTTCGATCATCAG
>CAYRBE010000138.1:0-6486 GCA_964422345.1 uncultured Dechloromonas sp. | reverse complement strand
GATTCAGGTTCAGGCCTTGCTCGGCTAAACGCAGGGCCAGTTGATCGCCCCGTAAATTGCCACTGATCAGCGGGCTGGCCGGCGTCCCGGCAAGCAGGATTTCGCTGCTGAAGTTGCCCGCAGTTTGCCATTGATCGCCGAGTAGTTCCGCCAGCCAGGCAAGGTCGGGGGTTTCATTTTTTAGCTTGCCTTGCCACGGGGCACGTTGGTCGATCTGCCATGCGCCTTGATTGGCGGCAGTGAATTCGCCATCAATCCGGCCCAGCCGTTTGCCTTGGGCCTTGAAGCTAGCAGTTAGGCGGCGTGGGTCGGCATTTGCCTGAAGTGTGGCGACCCAGTCTTGGTTCAAGCCATTGAAACGGGCAGGACCGATGCGCCAGTTGTCAGCAGCCAGTTTTAACTCGGCCGGCTCGCTGAGTTGAAAATTGCGGGGTGCCTCGTTGCTGCTGAAACGGACTTCGCGGAGCTGGCCTTGCCAGCTGTTGCCATTGATCAGCCCACCTTCTAGTGCGAGCGCGATGCTGTCTTTGGCGGCAAGCTCAACGTTGCCGCGAATGCGGTGGGCTTGGTTGTTGCCTTCGGCCTGAATAAGCAGGTTTTTGCCGAGCAGCGATTGGTCCGGGCGCGAGATGCTGGTGGCGCTGAGCTCAATGCTGAGTGGCGATGTCGCTTCGCCACCCAGCTTGGCATTCAGGTTGAGTCCGGTGATTCGGT
This sequence comes from uncultured Dechloromonas sp., assembly GCA_964422345.1. Taxonomy (GTDB): domain Bacteria; phylum Pseudomonadota; class Gammaproteobacteria; order Burkholderiales; family Rhodocyclaceae; genus Azonexus. The sequence goes on along the minus strand of CAYRBE010000138.1, from coordinate 5,772 downwards.
TGTTGCCGGGGGCGAGCAGTTTGTCCGATTTGAGCTGGGCGCTGATTTTGGGTTGGCGAACACTGCCTGCAATCTCGATACGTCCGCTCAGGTCAGCATCCATGCCGTAGGGGGCGAGGTTTGGTGCGGCGAGAATAATGCTCAGCGTATCCTGCGGGCGGCCAAATGCACCCTGTGCGGTTAGGTGGTTGGGGCCGGCGTTAAGCTCGATATTGGCCTTGGGGATGGCTGGCCAATCGACGCTGATCTGGCCTTTGCCGCTGAGTGGCTGGCCGGCCAGTTGGCTGTTTTGCAATTCAAAACTGCCTTCAATTACTGGCCGCGGCGCTAGGTGGCCATTGGTTTTGAAGCGGGCATTGATCTGTGCAGCCGGGGTCTTGGCAAAACGACTGGGATCAAACTGGATTAGTTCGCCGCTGGCCTTGAACGCCATGGCCGTGTCGAGCGCCAGTTCGCCTTGGGCTGACAGTCTGGCTTTGCCGGCGCTGAGCGCCAGTTGCGTGACGGTGATCGTGTCATTTTGATGGCTGACATCAGCCAATAATTTGAATTGTTCATCCGCCAGATCGACCGATATTGTCTGCTGTTCATGGTTGATGTGGGCTGAAATTTGCCCATTTAGGCGTGTCCACCGTAGCACTGTGGCAAGTTGTGAGGCGTCGAGTTGTTTGGCCTGTAATTTGAGGTCTAGGCTGCTGTTTTTCCATTCGCCGCTACCGTTTAATTCGCCCTTGCCCAGTAGTTTTGCTTGGAGTTTATCGAGTTTTGTTGCCGCCTCTTGCCAAACAAATTGCCCGGAAAGCTCGCTGATTGGCAGCGCGTTTTTGTCGAGAGCGCCGGGCGTTTTGTTGGTGACGTTGAATGCTCCGTTGAGTCCATCGCCCTGCGGGGAAAGGCGGACTTGCAAATCCAGGTCGGCTTTGGGCGCACCGGCTTGCCACGCTGCCGGGTTGATTTGCTGAAGTGTAATGTCGGCACGGGTAAATAGCGCTGCGGCAAAGGGGGTGAGCTCGATTTCGGCAAGGCCGCTAATCCCTTGCTGGGCTGCTGCGTTGATGAGCAGCCGATCGAGCGGGCCGTTGACGGTGAAACTCAATTGGAGCGGCTGTTGTTCAAGCGTGCCGATAATTTCACCGACGGCGCTGAGCTTGAAAGGGGGCGTGCCAATCAGGCTGGCCTCTCCTTGTAGCGCCGCGCCGGAAGTTTTTAGCTTGAGGCTGGTCAGTTGGTGTTGTATGCCGTTACTTTGAAGATGGCCGCTGATTTTTTCCAACGCTACAGTCGTGCCGTATTTGAAGTCGCCAATCTCCAGATCAGCGAGGTCGACGGCCAGCGGCAAGCGGATTTCCTTGGGCAAGACCAGCGGCTCATTGCTTTCTGCGCTGTCGATTTTCAGGTGAGCGATGTGTAGCTGTTTCACTGCAAGCTTGCCGGATAAGAGTTCGCTGGCAGACCACTCCAGTACGACTTTCTCGGCCTGAATTTGCAGATCGTTGGATTTCCAACTCACCGACGCCAAGGTGAGCGGTCCCAGCAGGCTACCGCTACCGGGGATGATTTCAAGTGATTGATCCGTCAGTCGGTTCGCCAACTGACTCAGTGTATCGAGGCCGGATTCGGTGCTGATCAGCCAGTAAGCGCCGCCACCGATAGTGGCCAGCAACAGCACAATAAATAAGGCGAGGCGTCGAATCAGGCGAAGCATTTTAGAAAGGAATGGCCAAGGCGAAATGGAGGTGAATCTTTTCGCTGCGTTCGCCGTAAGCCAGATCGACCGCAATCGGCCCGGCCGGGCTGCGCCAGCGCGCCCCCAGACCATAGCCGATGGCCGGTTTTGCGCCTTTGAGTTCATCGACCGCATCACCGGCATCGACGAAGCCGGCAATCCCCCAGCTATCGTTCAGCCAATGGGTGAGTTCGCCACTGGCCACGGCCATGTAGCGTCCGCCGACAATCGCCGTGCCTTCCTTGACGCCTAGACTTTGGTAGGCGTAACCCCGGACGGTGCCGGTGCCGCCGGTTCGGAAGAGGTAATCCTGTGGAATGTGTAGACTGGAATCGGCTACGGTATAGCCGATATCGCTGCGTAGGGTCAGTTGATTGTTTTTGCTGAGGGCAATGTATTGCAGCCAGCGGGCGCTCAGGCGAAGAAAGTTTTCATCAGAGAGCGCAGCTTTCGCGCCGCCACCGACTTGCCCTTGAAGGACGGTGCCATTGCTGGGGTTAAGTAGGTTATCAACTTTGCGCCAGGTCCACATGACGTTGGGCACAAGCGCGCGGCTCTGAGTTTCCAGTCCGCCATCCGGCTTACGGGTTTCATCCTGCCAGTTGATCGACAGACGTTGTTCGATACTGCCGAATTGCTCCACCGTTTGTGCGCCAAAGGCAACGCGCGAGGTGGCGAGGCCTTGAATGTCGGTGTTTTCAGCCATCGCGCCGATGCTGTTGCGACGGTTGCTGCGATCAGGCGGGAAGAAGATGTCGCCGTAAAGTGTTTGTTGCTTTTGTTCGAGGCGTAAGCCGGTGGAGAACTGCCAGGCGCGGTTAAACATGTCCGGCGTCTGGTAATTCACCTCAACCCGGCCGCCGGTATTGGAGCTGACACCGGCACCAAAAGACAGGCGATGGGCCGGGCGTTCGGTGACGGTGAGCTTGACCGGCGCATTGGCGATGCCGTCATCGTCAGTCGCGTCGCCTGCTTCAAGGTCGAGTTGGCCTTGTACCGAAGCAAAATAGGGGGTGGCCTGTAGTGTTGCAATTAGCTTGTTGAGTTTTTCGAGCTGATACGGCGCACCCGCTTCAACTTCGCGGTTATAGCGTTCGACCAATTCGGCGTTATAACGGGTGAGCCCTTCAATTTGCAATGCGCCAAAGCGGTAGCGCGGGCCGGCATCGTAATGTGCGGTGAGTTCGGCGCTGCGAGCTTCAGGGTCAATATTTGCGGCTGAGTCCACGAGCTTTGCTGCGGCATGTTCGTGCATCAGAAGATCGGTCAGTAGTTGATGTTTCGCGGTATTCCAGTCAGCCTGACGAAATGGCGAACCAACTGGTAGCGCCCACTCGGAAAGCAGACGGGTTTTGGTTTTTGCCTCAATTGGCCCGTCCACCGTAGCATTCACGCGGGTGATCAGGGTGCGCGGGCCGGGGTCAATCTTGAGTTTGATTTCGCTCTGGTCTTCGTTGAAATCAATCGTTGGCGAAAAATAGCCTTCAGTGGCCAGCGTTTCGCTCAGCATTTCCCGCAGTTTTTTCCCCGGTGCCGCATCTTCAGGCATTAGCGGGGCGATCAGTTCGCTGATCTCGTCCGGTGCATCCAGACGAATCTCTCCAGCCAACAGCGGGTTGGCGAGGATGGTCAGGCTTAGGCTTGTACAGAACCAGCGGCTGAAACGGGGCATTCGCATGCGTGTTTTTCAGCCTTCAGTCGGCGGCGCTGCAGGTGGGCGGGGCGGCAGCAAAAAGCTCCGTGGCTGTTCGCGGAAGCGTCGCCAGATGGCGCGTAACAAAGGCCCCCAGTGGGTGAAGACAATACGTCGCGCACCCAGCGCCGTGCGCAGCGCAAGTGCGAAACTGACGGTGAGATTGGTGAAGCCGATCAGAGCGATGCCGAGCGCCGCCCAAAGTATCGCCATCAAAGGTAATTCAAACTGGAATCCAATCAGGGCGTAACCAATATTGGCCGAGGAGAAAGCAATGTGGCGAATATCCAGCGGCAGGCCAAGGATGGTACCGATGACCCCGGTAGAACCAAGCATGCAACCGAATAAAAAATTACCCATGATGCCGCCGAGTTTGTCCTGAATATAGTTGCCCAGCCGTGCCGCACGTTCGCCGCCAAGCAGTCGACGTAACCAGCGGAGCAGGCCAATACGCGGGCCAATGTCGGCATAGGCTGCCTTGTTTTCAAAGTAGCCGGTAATTAGTCCGGAGAGAAAAAGGTAAAAACCAGCTACCGCAGCGTGGGGGATCGCCCAGCTTAAAGGGTCCAGGTCAGCCATCAGGTGTGCAGCTTTACCTGTTTCAATGACCGGCTCACCGATTAGCCAACTCAGGCCAAATCCGATAGCAATCGCAATCGGCAAGGCCACCATGACATTGCCTGCAATGGCTGCCAGTTGGCTACGGCAAACCGCTGCCACCACATCGACCAAACGCTGCAGGTCAGCGTTGCGCGTTGGCTTGAGATCACCTAGCAGGCTGGCCAGCGTTTGCGCGGTCATCGCTGGTTGCTTGGTGGCCACCGTCATGCCGAGCAGGTAAATCAGAACAAAGCCGAGGCCGTAAATCATGCTGAACAGGAAGGCTTCGACAAAAAGCGGTGCGTGCAGTCCGGCGGCAAATATTTTGAGCAGCGCCATGCCGCCAATCAGCGCGCCAGCACCGGCTGCCGAGCGCCACATGTGCCGATAATCTGCACTGCTTTCGCAAATGTAGTGCTCCCCGGATCGGGCGGCATTTTCCGTGACTCGAACCGCCAGCAATTGAGAAAGCTGGCTCATGTAGTGTCGAAGGCTGTTGCGGCGGTTCTCGGCAACAAAGGCGGTGCGGGTGAATTCGGACCAGGCCGAAATGGTATCTTCGGTCGCTGTGTCCGGGTTGGCCGGGGTCATGATGGCGACCAGATCAACTAGCCGCTCCAGACTTTGCTCGCTGCGGGTCAGTACATACGAGAGGTGCAGGCTGGTGCCGACGACGCTGGCGCGCTTGCGAATTTGTTGCAGCGTTTTGGAGCATTGATCGGCAATGACCAGCAACTGGCTACCGTCATCGATCGTTTCGGTTTGGCTATCAAGCGCCTTGCGAAATTCATTGACGAAGTCGAGCGCTTCAGCCGAAAGCGCAATGAAGCGGGGGGTGTTGTTTTCAAAGTCGGGCGAGGCGCGTAGCAGTTCGCTGTCCACGCCCAAACCGCTGACCCGGTGAGCCAGAAGCAGGATGGCATCGAGCATCTGTTCCTGTATGGCGCGCTGGTCAATATCGTTCAGTTGATCTTTGGGTACGGCCAGCGTCCAGAATTGATGCGCAAACTCCTGTGGAATCTGTTCTAGCCAGCGCCAGTCATTGGCGTTGTCAAAAATAACGTGCAGGCAATCTTTTAGCCGCCTTTTGTCCGGCACCTCGGGTAGCAGTCGGTTGCCCAGAATTCGCCACCATTCAGAAAAGAAGCCGGTGCCCGGCAAAATGCCGCTATCGGTAAAAAAAGTGACTAATCGGCGGGTAGCGATGAAATGCACCAGATGCTTGCTGAATGCAGCACGCAGGGCGGGGTCGGAGTCCAGTCGTTGAATGAAATTGTTATAACGCTCCTGGGCTGTTGTTTCGTCCGGTTTCTCAGGGCGGAGCGCGGCAACCAGCCGGCGGAGCAGGGGCAGCGTCTCAGCTTCTCCGTCATGGAATCCTGCCAGCGCCAGATCAAGTCGCTCGCTGGCAGGGAGCGGTGAGCTGAAAATGCGATCAAGAAATGCGCTCATGTTTGCCATTGCTGTCAGTTGTGGTGTTTTTTGAGTTATCTGATGAGGTACATTGCCTCAATAGCCCCTATGTTAAAGGACGGTGTCGTGAAAAGCCCGAGCTAATTCTTAAATTGCATGCCCAAAATCCATATTCCGTAATAAAATCGGCTCGTTTGCAATTACAATATCGTGTCTAAAATTTTTGACAGGGATCCTCTCACCATGAACATCATCAACAAATCGCTCGTTCTGGCGCTGATTGCAGGTATCGGCTTCGGTGCTTCCATCGCTCAGGCTCAAGAGCGCGTATACGTTATCG
>CAYRBE010000137.1:486-6492 GCA_964422345.1 uncultured Dechloromonas sp. | reverse complement strand
TTGCGGTCCAGCCCCTGCAGTTGATAGTGAAAGGCAATCCTTTGCTTCAACTGCCGAATCGCCGGTTCAGCCAAGCGCTTGTCGAGTTCCGGCTGGCCAAACAAAATAATTTGTAGCAGCTTGCGTTTTTCTGTTTCGAGATTAGAGAGCAGACGCAAGGACTCCAGTGTCTCCTGCGGCATCGCCTGTGCCTCATCAATACAGATCACCACCGGACGATTAGCCGCCGCATGTTCAAGCAATACCAAATTGATACTTTTCAGCAGGTGATAGTCATCACTATCAATACTGACCTCCAGCCGCAACTCTTCAGCCAAGGCCAAAAGCAGAGTACGAGGATTCAAATAGGGGTTAGGCAAATATGCCGTCACGCACCCATCCGGCAACGCCTGCAATAAGCGACGGCAGAGCAGTGTTTTACCCGAACCCACCTCGCCGGTGATCTTGATAAAACCCTCCCCACTATTCAGTGCAACCAACAGGGTGTTGAGCGCTTCCTGATGACTGCGGGTGAGGACGGTATAGCTGGTATCGGGCGTAATACCAAAAGGTAGCTCAGTCAGACCAAAATGATCGAGGTACACCGTTCAGGACTCAGCACTCAAAGTACACATCATTGCCAACCTGCGCTCCTGCCTCGCGGATCAAGCGCCTGAATCCGCTCCTGACTTTCGCTAAGATTTTCCTTCCATGAGCTTTCATTATCGATCACTGTCGAGCGCATCAAAATAACCAGCTCACTCTTATTACTCAGCCCAGCCCGCTCTCCAAACAACACCCCGACCATAGGCAAGCCACTCAGCCCCGGCAGACCTACCCGATCCGAAATCTGTGTTTGCTTCATCAAGCCACCAATAGCGACGATATTGCCATCCTTAACGCGAACGATGCTATCGGTTTCACTCACTGTGCTTGATGCAAGAGGCAATGTAAATTTACCAAACTCACCGAGATCGACAGTCTTTGTTTTTTCTTCAACCAAACTCACCGAGGGATGAACGTGCAGGACGATATTGCCTTCATCATCAATTTGAGGCGTAACGTCCAATGCGATGCCAGAGAAAAATGGCTGTAGCGTAATGTTTGGAATCGAAGGACTGACAGTATTACTTGACCCTGAGTTATTGCTCGTAGAGGTACCACTACCGCTAATCCCGGTCACAAAGTAATCATCCGTACCCACTTTCAATACGGCCTTTTGATTATTTGTCGTCGCAATTCGAGGGCTAGACAGAACTTGTACATCGCCCTGCCCTTCAAGAAACGACATAACTGCACCAAAATTTGCAGACTGAAAAGCTACGCCAAAGAAGCCACGACCACCGCCCACACCAAGCGTCCCCGCCCCTGTTGGTGCCAAAACCGCCGTTGATCCAGCACCAACTGATCCACCAAGCGCAGAAGTAATCCCTGCGGTGTTACCCACTGCAGCTGTCCCTGCTACTGTTGTCGCCCCCAATACTGCACCTGGCGCAGCGACAGCAACTGCAAACTTATTCGTCAGGCCACCAAACTTGCTCCAATTGATGCCGGTCTGATAGGTATCAGACAACCTAACCTCAATAATTTTTGCTTCAAGCATGACCTGGCGCTCAACAACCAATTGAGCGGCCTTTAGGAAAGTATCTACCGTACGTAGCATGCTGGGCAGCGCTTTAACCAAAACAACACCAGAGGATTGATTGATTACAACCCGACTCCCATCACCCTTTACCGCATCGCCATCCGATCCGATGATTGCTTCCAGATTGTTTTTTAGATCCAACCAGAAATTAAAGTCCGAAGAAGTCTGAATACGTGCACTGGTTGCACCTTGCTGATTAGGATTCGTCGCTCCACCCGCATTATTGACGGGCTGGGTTGTCGGCACGCCACCACCTGCGGTTGGATTCACCGTAGACGGAGAACTACCAGTGACACGCATATCGCTCGAACCCTGGCGACGATTTGCCAAATAATTTATTTTGTACAGCTTAGTTTGTATCGTGTTTGGCTGAACAAAAATTCGTGTGCCCTGAATACGGTATTCATAACCATAAATCTCACGCAAGGTATCGAGCGCCTCGCGAATCGTGACGTTTTTCAAATTCAAGCTAACCGAGCCACTGACCTCTGGAGGAAACAGCATGCTGTACTGAGTACCCGTGACCAGTGCGGTTAATACCTGAGTGATTGGCGCGTTACTTACTGCCAGGTTGAATCTTGGCTCCGTCTTGGATTGCTCTGGCTGATCAAGTTGCAACGGCGGCACCATCGCCCGGCCCACCGCGTCACTTTGCGCCTGACGGTTTGTTTTACTCGTCGCAGCAACATCTAGCTCCGAGTTAATTTTGTCATAAGTCCCAACACGCCTCTCCTGTTGTGCAGTACAGGCACCCAACAACAAGCCCGAAAGGGCAAGCATCCATATCCTGCTCATCGAGAATCCTTCCCTTGCCCGGCTTTTTGCGATTTACGCGCACCGGGCGTAACAATCATCTGCTTTTCAACATTGGGGGTCAAATAGAGGTGGGTTACACCATCCGGCCCTTCCAGCACTGCCTCTCGCTCGCTCAATCGAATCAATTTTGCCTCACCAAAACTCCCGCCCAGCGGCACAGTCACACCACCAATAACCGCAACACTGCGGCCACGCTGACGAATCAATACTGACTGCAAGCGCAAAACACCTGCCTCATCAGCCACTGCAGTATCAGTCGAGCCACCTCCCCAAGCAGCAGGTGGCTGAGTTGGATCAGCTGCAGCGAATGCGTGTCCCAAAAAAGACATCATCGCAATGCAAAGAAACAAGTGGGTTCGGTTTTTCATAATGCCAACCATGCCCGGTCAGAGCTCAAGGTATAAACCATCACACTCATCTCGGCACGAGGATGCTCCAAAACCTTGTACTGCACACCCGACCAGAGCAAACCACGATTTACCTGTTCCAGTTGTACCAGATAAGCCTGCAATTCAGAGAAACTGCCTTCCACGCGCACCTCAACCTCATGTTTATACAGGTCGAACTTACGCTCTATTACTTTAGCGCCAGGCTCTGCCGCTGCCGGATTCACAACCTTTTGCGCAAGAATGCTGCGCGGGGCAATGGTTTTCAGGCTAATCAGACGCAGGCCCGAATTCCGCATCAGCATCCCCTCAAGCAAGGCGTTCATTTCTTCCGGCCTAACCAGCGTTGTACCCAACTGACGCAATGCTTCATCGAGTTTCTGGCGCTCAACAACCAGTGCAGCCAGTTCCGCCTTGGCTCCTGCATCAGGGTCATGTTGAACTTGCTGCTGCATGCTAATGACCTGAGCCTGCATTTCAGCCAACGATGAGGACTGCTGTGCCAAACTACCCTGCGCCTGTTTAACCCGCGCCCGCAGTGGATCAAGCACCAAGGCATCACCCAGCATCAGCGGTGCAAAGACCAGTGCGGCAGAGACAATTAAACGCTCGCGCCGGGTCAGCGCCAAATAACGCTCGTTAATTTTTACCCATTGCTGCTTGACTGCGTTCATGGGGTTTTCTCCGCCGGGATCGAATCCGTATGCAGGACAAACTCGGTATAACGTCTGCCCACAACCGGCTTAGTTTCAAGCTTGGAATCCAACGCTTTTTCAGCAGCAGGATCGACACCCTTCATTTCAAGCGCCGAGAAACGGCGACCAAAAAAGACAGTGTCAGCATTCAGACGATTGATATAAACCGGCAACAAGGTTGGATCAAGCAAACGGCCGCGTAACTCAATGGCCGATGGCACAAGGCGGAAGCCAGTCAGCCAGACACCTTCGACCCGCTGCTCAGCCAAACCTTTCAGCACTTTCGAATATTCGGGCACACGCGTTGGTTGACCGATACCAACAAATGCCATCACTTCCTTGCGGTCAGCAATACCGGTCTTTTCCAGCGCAATCTGTCCTGGCAAATTGGCATCTGCTTTGCGCTGCCCCAGAGACTGCCCCAAAGAAACCAATTGCTGCTGCAAGCCTGCGGACTGAGCACTAAGCGATGCAGCTTCATACTTGATACGATCCAATTGCATTAATTGCATTTGCGCCAAACCGGCGAGAAGCAACAAGCCGACTAACGCTGCCGTCAAAACGACGGGCAATCCTAGCCAGTCAAATTTTGGCCTTAGCTCAGGCAACAAAAGATTGATCTGCTGGCTCATATTGCGGTTCTCAATGCGGCACCGATCGCCAGAACACCTTGCGCCTGGCGCTCAAGCTGGCGCAACTCCGGCAATGTCGAAAAATCTGCAACATCAGACAAATCCATCGCCAAAAGCGGCAAGTAAAGGTTCTCACCCAAAGCAGCAACCAATCCGGCACTATCTTTTTCCGTTGCAACAACCAGTCGTGATACCGAAATAAAGCCATATTGACGGTCGAAATTATCAAGCGTTCGTTGCAACTCCAGCGCCAAACGCTCACGTATAGCCAGACGGCGCTCACTATCTTCCGGCGACAAGGCCTCGGCCGTCATGTCGATCCGCCGTGACAAGTAGAGTTCGCCCTTGTAGGTAATGACCAGAAGGCTGTGATCCTCGCTAAGCAGGAGGAAAGCCAAGCCGCGATTAGGCTCTTCAAAGAGCACGGCGACGTTACGTAGCGCCATCTCGGGAATATCAATCGCCTGCAAATTGATTTTAGCCTGAGCAAACTTTGCCATACAACCGGACACCGTCGCTGCGGCTGCTGCAACGACAAATACCGACGCCTGCCGCCCGGCATCAGTCGGAATATCCGCCACGGCCAACGCGGCGGTCTCGACCGGAAAATCAACCATATCCTTCAAGCGCCAGCGCAATGCCTGCACCCGCTCCTCTGCAGGTACCGTCGGTGCATCAACCTGAACCAGACGGTAATCGACTTCACCCAGCAGGGTGACACATTGATTGCGCTGCAGGAATTTGGACTTTGCCAAACGCCCCAGGGACTCAGACTCTTCGCCCTCAATCTGAAATGAATCAAGCGCAAGAATTTCCGGCCGCCCGCCTGTTACGCGGACAACCCGAGCCACATCCAGACGCGCCATGCGCCGGACAACGGCCACCCATCCATCACCTGTTTTTGCAGCGAATTTCGACCACATTGTCGAATTACCTCATATTTTGCAAGAAGGATAGTCAGTAACACATTATTTTTCAATGGTTTTTAATCGAATTTACAGCTTCTTTTTCATTCTTTTTGCCAACAAGCTGACAATTATTGAACCAGCCATAAACCAAAGTGAATATCTACAGCCTGAAATCCGTAATTATTAATGACGTTTGGCGTTGACTGCGCTCATTGAGAGAACCATACTTGCGATCTTTCTAATGGATTTTCCGTGTTTGTCCGCATTTTTTAATGCTCAATGACGGCAAAACACCGAAAACCAGTCTATTTCAACTCGTCAAATCTAGGGGGTACCAATGACTGCTGGGAAATCAAAGATTATTTACACACTAACGGATGAGGCACCACTGCTCGCCACCTGTGCTTTTCTCCCGGTCATTCGTACCTTTACTGCACCAGCCGGGATTGAAATCGAAAAAGCGGACATCTCCGTTTCAGCTCGCATGCTTGCCGAGTTCTCAGACTTCCTCCCTGATGACCAAAAAGTCCCGAATACACTCGGCGAGTTGGGCAAAAAATGCCTGCTGCCGGAAACCAACATCATCAAGCTGCCGAACATCTCGGCTTCCGTTGCGCAGCTGAAAGCTTGCGTCAAGGAGCTGCAGGAAAAAGGCTACGCCATTCCTGATTACCCGGAAACCGTGAACACCGATGAAGAAAAGGCGCTCAAGGCCCGCTTCGGTAAATGTCTCGGCTCAGCCGTCAACCCGGTGCTGCGCGAAGGCAACTCCGACCGCCGCGCACCAGGTGCGGTTAAGAATTACGCCAAGAAACGCCCGCACTCAATGGGCGAATGGAAACAGTGGTCACAGACCCACGTTTCACACATGGAGCACGGCGACTTCTACCACGGCGAAAAGTCGATGACCCTCGACAAGGCCCGTGAAGTTCGTATGGAACTGAT
>CAYRBE010000137.1:0-476 GCA_964422345.1 uncultured Dechloromonas sp. | reverse complement strand
AGGCGGCAAGACGACCGTACTCAAGCCGAAGCTATCCCTGCTTGAAGGCGAGATCATCGATTCGATGTTCATGAGCAAAAAAGCCCTGTGCGACTTCTACGAGAGCGCGCTGGAAGACTGCCGCGAATCCGGCATCCTCTTCTCGCTGCACGTCAAAGCCACGATGATGAAGGTTTCGCACCCCATCGTTTTCGGCCACTGCGTCAGAATTTACTACAAAGAAGCTTTCGAGAAACACGGAAAAACCTTCGACGAGCTGGGCATCAACGTCAATAATGGCATGGTCGATCTCTACGACAAGATCAAGAACCTGCCGGAATCGAAGCGCGACGAAATCATCCGTGACCTGCACGCCTGCCAAGAGCACCGTCCGCGTCTGGCCATGGTTGACTCAGCCAAGGGCATCACCAACTTCCATTCACCGAACGACATCATCGTCGACGCTTCGATGCCGGCGATGATTCGTCAGGGCGGCA
>CAYRBE010000136.1:0-6512 GCA_964422345.1 uncultured Dechloromonas sp. | reverse complement strand
ACTTTCTTTCCCTGAGTGACGAGAAGTTCGCCACTCTCCTGCACCAAGTAGCGGGTGTCTCCACGTTTAAACTCGTACCCCAGAAAACGACAGGGTGTTTTACCGTCGGCACACAGGCTGTGCATCGTTCGGCCATGAAGGGAAATTGAGTTGCCGGATTTTTTACTCTTGCCAAGGTAGCTGACGTTATCGCACGTCACATCACCCTCAGGGCAATTGACCTTAATCTCGATAGTAAACGAGGGTGTATTCAGTGTCTCAGCATAAGCACCAGAGGCCAAAGCGAGCAGGCCGGCGAAAATAAAAGCTTGTTTCATGGGGTGGCTCCTTGAGTTTGGCTGAGGTGCGACAAGCGCAGTCTATTGTTTCGTTTCTTTTACAGTAAGCGCCTGTTCGGCTTGTCCGGCATAGAAGACGATGATCTTTACAGGCACGTTACCGACGTTCTTGCCGTTATGAAGCGTGTTACTTACCTCAACCACACTGTCGCCGGTTTTCATAAGCTTTTTCTGACCATTTTTGAGCACCACCTCTAACTCACCCTGCAACAACATGCCAAAGGAGCTGACTGGGTGGGAATGCCAACCAGTTTCTGCACCCGGCGCAATCTCAATCATCATGCCGGTGATTTCTGGTTTCCCCGTGGGGTACACAATGGGTGTGCCATCCCAACTGGTTTGAGCTTTGAGAAAAGTCTCAGCCTTGATGGCTTGGGTTTGCTCAAACGCATCGGCTGTGAATGTCACAGACAGAAGTGTAATAAAAGCATATCGCTGAATGAAATGACGCATTTTTTTGTCCAGTAAGATAGTTGGAAATGGCAGGCCTAAGTAGGCACTACCGGTTATTGATGGCGAGTTTGATACCAAATCCGATGATTGCAATCCCGGCCAGCCGGGTAGCTATTTTTCGAGCAGCGGGGATAGATTTCAGGCGCCGAGCCAGTGCATTGCCCATCAGCACCAGGCAGGTTTGATAAAGCAAGCTGATCAAGGTGACGTGGAGCATCATGCTCACCAAGGTGATGCTCGACGAATTGGGGAGAAGGAACAGTGGAAAGAACGCGACAAAAAACAGAATGACCTTGGGGTTGGTCAGGCTGACCAGTAATGCTTGGCGAAAACATTGCCCCACTGAAAAAGAGGTATCTTCACCGAAGGCACGCTCTGCCACGGGCGAGCGTAAGAGCTGAAAGCCCAACCAGCAAAGGTAGGCAGCGCCAAACCACTGAAGAAATTCAAACAATATCGGGTTGGCCTGCATGACGGTGGCCAAGCCTGCCATCGCTGCCAACATGAAAACAAGGTCCCCGGTCAGCGTGCCTAAAACAGCACCAAAACCAGCACGGAGGCCGTGTCGGGACGTCGCATTCAAAATGGCAAGGGTTCCCGCCCCCGGAATAAGCTGGAAAACCAAAATGGCGGTTATAAAGCTGGCGTAGTTTTGAATATCAAACATTGGCTAGATCACGGTCGCAATGAAATCTATTTCTGGTACAGGACTTTTGGGTTCGTTCCATAGGCGTGATTTGAATGCGTCGGCTTATGAGGTTTTTATTTCCACGGTGGCCGAATATTCACGCCCAAGCTCGTAGCCAAATTTCATGAATTGTCCTGTTCAGCAGCCCGCAAAGCAAGCAGCAGATACTCAGCAAGTTTCTTCTCTTTGATTTGAGCGACAGTCAGCAACTTGATATGGCGACGTCCTTTTCCTACCCCTTCGAGAAAACCGAAAGTATCGGGAATCTTTGCGCCGTTTCCAAACTCAACCGTGACGTGCGCTTTGTAGGCGAACACGCCACCAAACTGAACGCCTGACGTAAACAGGATGCCGCCGTACTTTACTTCTTCCGATAATGTTTCAAAAGTCTTCTGTACCAAGGCTCGAACAGCTTCGACGATCTGATAATTTTGTTCGCTCACAAGGCGGATGTCTTCAAGCAGCGCCTGCACGGATTTTTTTGTCATGTTGTCGATTAAGTCTTTAGTTGGTTGTGTGGTTTGCGGGATAAGGTTTTAGGTAAAAGGTAGCAGACTTCCCAGCTGTTCCAGTGATCGAAGAGGACTCCCTGAGCGGAATATTAGGTGTTTTGAGCATTACGACCTGCGTTTTTCTTCGAGCTTGCGCTTAACAAAAGCTCCACCACGAAAGACTGTGTCAAAGCACTGATTCATTTTCGAATCTACAAGCTCGGATACCGTTTTAGATTTTCCGGCATTGATTACCTCATTTCCAAACTGAGAACTTGCCTTCTCAACTTGAGTTTTGAAAACCCCCTTGTCAGGTGAGAAATTGAGGCCCATTTTTAGATGGTGTTCAAACTGTTGGGTGTATTGCTGTTCTTGTTCGGCGTAGTCCGGGTGCTCTTTTTTCAACGATGAGAGCATAACCCGATAGTAACCAGCACATTGGGCATGCTCTGCAGCGAGCTGCATTTGCTCCGGGTCATCAGGGGCAAAAGAGTATGTTTCCGCGTATTTTTTTAAGGCGAAATAGGCGATTCCTGATGCGATGATGACAAGGCAAAGTGTTATGCCGATGCGTTTGAGCCAAATCATGGTGACCTTTAACGTTTGAGTTCAGCGGCGCTGCGCGGCTTTTTGCTCAAGTTCCGGTGGCGTGATGGGTTATGTCGCATTCGTCCCCTCTGCGAGAGCCTTTAGCCTGCGCAGTGTGACCGGAAGACCTGAATTAAGTTGCTTGGACAGCATAGGACCTAAAACAAAGGACAGCAAACCTGAGAATGTAACCCTGTGGATGACCTCTGTCGCTCCTGGTACGGGAACGAGCTCGTGCTCGAATAGCATGCGAAACAAGGGAATCTTTGATTCGACCGTGAAGCACTTACCGGGCTCAACTTCAGTAAGAAGCATAGGAACGGTCATGCCCTTAGGAGGCGTGATTTGGCCGCGGCTACCGACGCGAAATGGGCCTTCAAGAAAGGCTTGCTTCGTGTCCGGGTCCCACGTGTGCCAGTTTTGGACATCCTCGTATATCCGAAAAATTGTTTCGGGGGGCGCAGCGATTGTGATTCGGTGTTCAACTTGCATTGAGAGCTTTCAGAAAGGGGGAAAGTGACGTGAGCGCCGCTCAACCGGCGGGTTTGGCGGCCAGGCTCATAGCAAACGAAGCCCCAGCGGCGTGTTGATGTGCGCGACCATGCATGCCGTGCGCCCATCAGGCGGTGATGAAACGGAAAGCGGGCCTTCAAGGCCAAGCGAGCGTAACAAACGAGAAATACGTTCAGGCTCAGGATGAAAGAGTTCAAGCTTGACAAGAGACAGCCCGTGATCTTGAAGCTTTGCAGCAGGATGCACTTTCGTTTGCCACTCAATAAGTGCTGGCGCGATGCCGCTCAGCGGCAGAGCACCATCGCTGGGAATCGTGATGAGCCAGTTGAGCGTGCCGCGGCTCATCGGCTCAATATTCCCAAGTGCCTCGGAGCAAGCAGAATCAGTTGCATGAATGTCGGGCGTGCGTGCCACCCATGCGGAAAGTGCAGGCGCTGAGTTCGGGTGCAGTGTGTCGAGAGCGAACCATCGGGGCCTCGCTGGCGCAAGCGCCTCGGGATTTGGGGCGATGACTTCAAGGAACATAGAGTCGCCAAGCCGCAAAAGAAGATTGTGCGTTCCCATGCGGGGATGCTCTCCGCCAAGCTGCGGCGTGACTCCGAGCGCCTGACGCACAAACTCCGCACCAGCGTTAAGTGTTGGTGCGGTGACGGTGATGTGGTCGATGAGACAGAGCGGCACGCTAAGGCTCCCTGCGGGAAGCTAAGGGGCGGCGCACTTTTACGCAGTTCCGCTTGAGGGCAGGGTGAGACCTTGTTTGCGAAAACCCAAATTTTTGGGGCATATATCGATCATTCCGGCAGATGGCAGACCGCTTCAATATTGTTGCCTTCAGGGTCAATGATAAACGCACCATAATAGTTTGCATGGTAGTCCGGTCGTAGGCCAGGTGCTCCATTGTCTTTTCCGCCAGCAGCAATAGCCGCTTTGTAGAAGGCATCTACTTGCGCGCGATTTTTAGCGCGCCATGCGAGATGGCAACCAGATGTTGCAGCTGGGCCGCCGTATGGGGATGGCCCGTCGATGAACCATACATCGGCCTTCTTTCCGTCAGGTTCAGATGCATCTGGGTAGGCCAGGCCAAGCATGTTTGAGCCGTAATTACCCTCGAAACAGATGCTGTAGCCCAGCGGTGCCAAGGCTGTGCTGTAAAACGCCTTGGCACGAGAAATGTCAGTTACGCGAAATGTCATGTGATCAAGCATGTGGGGCTCCTGAAGTTGGCTTGGTGTGGAAGTTGGTACTTATTAACTGTATATGCATACAGTTAATTTTGCAAGAAACCTAAGCTTCAGTTTAACCGGCGCTACGCGACCTCATCGTGCAGCGCCCGGTTGATCGCAGGGATGGGCGCAGCAAGGCATAGCCCTCCGGCCACTGACCAAGGCCACTACTGGCCTTGATGTGCCCGGCGGCACCGATATTGACTAAGTGACTACCCGATGCAGAGGCGCATGTTTGCGCAGTCCCGCTTGAGCGTAGGGTTAGGCTTCATAGGTATGCGGAAGATCACTACTTTAGTTTTTTCCATTCGTCCGTCAGTAAGCCCGAGAAACCCCAGTCTTCCTCATTTATTTCCTGAATAACGATATGCGTGTGCTCCGGTTTTTTTCCGAGTACGCGAACAAGTGAATCGGTTACGTCTTTAACCAGTTGAGCCTTCTGCTCTCTTGTGGCTCCCTTGGTGATTTGGATATTTACATATGGCATGTTGTGAATCTCTCTCTTTGGCAGCGTCGATATTCAGTGTGGCAAGAAGCCTAACGTAAAGTGGACGGCATATGCGCCGTATATTCTGGCTTCCTGCCGCCTATTCTGGCGAGGTCAGTATCCGCTACTGCCCGATTTAGCCAGGTTTTGCACGGAATGGCGTGTTCTTTAGTTAGCGTATGCGGGGCTGAAACACGGCGTTTTCCCAGAATGGGCGGCGAAAACGCCGGATATGCTGGTGCCTCGCCGTATATTCTGGACAACATGGCTGGGCTAAATGCTTCTTGCCAGCGGGTTTTTCTTGTACTACTGTATTTATTCACAGTTAAATTTTTCGGGTAAATACGTCATGGAATCCAGCCAGCCTTTGACCCTGATCGGGCGTGTTCGGGAGGTCATTCGTTACAAGCACTACAGCATACGGACGGAGCGATCTTATGTCGAGTGGGTTAGGCGTTTTATCGCATTTCATGGCCGGAAGCACCCTCGTGAGATGGGGGCGGATGAAGTCAGGGCCTTTCTTTCGTATCTGGCGGCTGATTTGAATGTGGCGGCTTCAACGCATCAGCAGGCGCTCTCTGCTTTGCTTTTTTTGTATCGCGAGGTGCTGGCGATTGATTTGCCTTGGCTCAACGATCTTGATCGGCCTAAAAAACCGAAGCGGGTGCCGGTAGTGCTTTCGCATAGCGAGGTTGAGCGTTTGCTGGCAACGCTGCAGGGAACCCATGCCTTGATGGCGCGCTTGCTGTACGGGACGGGGATGCGCTTGATGGAGTGTGTGCGCTTGCGGGTCAAGGATGTTGATTTCGAGCGGCGTGAATTAACGGTGCGCGACGGCAAAGGTGGTAAGGACAGGCGGACGATGTTGCCGCTGTCTTTGGTGGTCGATTTGCAGGCGCATCTGGGGCGTGTACGGGCTTTGTGGGAGGCAGATCAGGCGGCCGGGCGAGCAGGGGTGCAGATGCCGGAGGCGCTGGTGCGTAAATATCCGGCGGCACCGGCCTCGTGGGGCTGGTTTTGGGTTTTTCCAGCGCGCAATCTGTCGGTCGACCCGCGCAGCGGTATCGAGCGTCGGCACCACACGCACGAGCAGGCGCTACAGCGGGCGATCAAGCAGGGCTTGCCGGGGGCGGGGATTGCCAAGCCGGCGTCGACGCATACCTTGCGCCATTCTTTCGCGACGCATTTGCTGGAATCGGGTTACGACATTCGGACTGTGCAAGAACTGCTCGGGCATTCGGATGTGTCGACGACGATGATTTACACCCATGTCTTGAATCGTGGTGGTCATGGTGTGGTGTCGCCGCTGGACAGAATGTGATTTTGGGACGGCGGGGTCTGGCGGTACACTCGGCGCTTGTTTTATTTGATGGCTTGTTGGCCGGATAGGGTGTTTCCTTGAGCGATTTGTTTTCCCAAAATACGGTAGACCGCAATGCCCCGCTGGCCGAGCAACTACGCCCGCAAACGCCGGGTGATGTGATCGGCCAGCAGCATTTGCTCGGGGCCGGCAAGCCGTTGCGGCTGGCGTTTGAATCCGGTCAGCCGCATTCGATGATCCTCTGGGGGCCGCCGGGGGTGGGTAAAACCACGCTGGCGCGGATGATGGCGACGCAGTTTCAGTGCGAGTTCATCGCGCTCTCGGCGGTGTTTTCCGGCATCAAGGAAGTGCGCGAAGCGGTGGCGCAGGCTGAACTCTGGCGCGGGCAGGGCAAGCGCACCATCTTGTTT
>CAYRBE010000135.1:2671-6609 GCA_964422345.1 uncultured Dechloromonas sp. | reverse complement strand
GCGGCTGAACCACCTGCGGGGGTGAAGTCAGGCGTGCTCGGTGTGCTTGCACGGTTGTAGTCAGCGCCGGCACCTGCGTATTGCATGCCTCCAGCGTTGGCTTGTTGGGCCGCAGCAGCTTTCTTGCGCATGAAGAAACCAATCACCATGACCACCGCCAGAACCAGCAGGCCGATCATCATCATATTGGCCAGGCCTTCACCGAAACCGAAGTGCGAAGCCAGTGCGGCGAGACCCAGGCCTGCGGCCAGACCAGCCAGTGGGCCCATCCATGAACGCTTGGGTTGTGCTGCGGCCGGAGCGGCAGCGGGGGCTGCGGCAGGGGCTTGTTTGGCTGCAGACGGCGGGGCGCTTGGGCTGACCGACTCACGCTGCATGCCAGATTTGCCACCACCACCAACGCGCTTGGCTTCGGCATCGCCGATGCTGAGCGTAAAGCCGAGCACCAAGGCTGCGGCCATCACGGCAAAATTCTTCATTTCTGTCTCCGTTATAGAAAAGATTACAGGCCGTAGTGTAACGGTCTTTTGCTTGCCGATAAAACCATCTTAAATCGCATTTGTACTTCGTAAAAACCGAAGTGTTCTAGCTGAACAAGGCAGCGGTTGCGACTGGATTGGATGGGAAGTAGAAGTGGACATACGAAGCGGTCAGTCGTTCCCTGCGATAGATCGCTTCGCCCTCCTGGCCATCGGTGGTTTGTGCTTTAACTATTGGTGTCAGCGGCGTTTCGCTCTTGGAATAATGGAAGGTATGGCCTTGTAAACGCCCTTCCGGCAGGTCGGCAAACTGCATGCCGAGTGCGGCGAGGCGCTTTTGCATGACCGAAATGCCGGGGAGCAGACCGGCAAAGGCATGAGTTTCGCCAGCCTTGTCGGTGATTCGTTCGAACAGGCTCATCATGCCGCCGCATTCGGCAAGCAGGGGTTTGCCGGCGGCAACGTGGCTTCTTAGCGCTGCCCATAATGATTGGTTGGCTGAAAGTGCCGGGGCGTGTAGTTCAGGGTAGCCACCGGGAAGCCAGACGGCATCGCATTCCGGCAGCGGATCGCCGGCTACAGGTGAGAAAAATTGTAGCTCGGCACCCAAGCTGTTCAGAGTTTCCAGATTGGCGGGGTAGATGAAACCGTAAGCGGCATCGCGGGCGATGGCAATTCTTTTGCCAGCGAGCAGTGGCGCAGTTTTCGGCGGTGGAGCGTCGTCGAAATTTACTATTTTTGGCAGGTGCACCGTAGCACTCGTTGCCAGTGCATCGGCTAGGCTGTCTAAACGACCTTCGAGGTCATCAATCTCGGCAGCTTGCAATAAACCGAGGTGGCGCTCCGGCAAGGCAGCATCTGGGTTGCGTGGCAGGGCGCCGAACCAGCCCATGCCGGCTGGCAGGCTGTCGCGGGCCATTTCGGCGTGCCGTTCACTGCCGACCCGGTTTGCCAACACCCCGGCAAAGGGTAGTTCAGGGCGGTAGGTCGCCAGACCGTGAGCGACCGCGCCGAAGGTTTGGGCCATTGCCCCGGCGTCGATCATTGCCATCACCGGAATATTGAAGCGGCAGGCGATGTCGGCGGCAGACGGTGTGCCATCAAACAGGCCCATGACGCCTTCGATGATGATCAGGTCGGAATCTGCTGCGGCGCGAGCCAGTCGCCAGCGTGCATCTTCCTCGCCGCACATACCAAGGTCGAGGTTCTGGCATGGCCGGCCACTGGCGACAGCGTGGATCTGCGGATCAAGAAAATCCGGGCCGCACTTGAATACGGTCACCCGCCGACCCTGACGGGTGTGCAGACGAGCCAAGGCGGCGGTGACGGTGGTTTTGCCTTGGCCGGAGGCGGGGGCAGCGATGAGTATGGCGGGGCAACTGGGCATGGTTTCAAGTTTTGTCGATTGAATTGTCGGCAGGATGATAATTCTTTCTGGTGCTTTCGCGCGCTCGGAAAATGATGCACTAGCATGATGTTTTACTGCGAATCGTCGAAGCGCTAGCATGACGCTATTAATCGAGAGGTCATCACATGGATAACAGCACCTGGCATGCCTGGTTTGACGGGGCGACGAAGCACGCCAATCCGGGGATTCGCGGTATTGGTGCGGTACTCAAAGGCCCGGCCGGGCAAATCATCGAAATTGCTCAGGAGATTGGTCACGGCACCAACAACGAAGCCGAATACTGCGCGCTGATGGCCGTGCTGGATGCAGCCGTTACGGCTCAGGTACAAAATCTTGTTGTTTATGGTGACAGCCAGCTGGTGATTAAACAGGTCAATGGCGAGTGGTTGATCAAGGCACCGGGGCTGGTGCCGTTCTGCAAAACGGTGCACGAACTCAAAGGGCAGATTCCTAATGTGAGTTTTTGCTGGATACCGCGTGAAGAGAACACGGAAGCGGACGTGCTTTCAAAACGGGCGATTGGGATTGTCGCGCCGCAGCCGCTGGATCGCACTGTCTGGATGAAAATTACAGAAATCGCCAAGCCGTTTTGCCTATCCGGGGTGGCGCTGGGTAAACGCATGGATGCCGCCAAATTGCGTGAAGGCGGCAAGCCGACGCAACTGGCCCTCGACAAAGGTTGCGCAATACGGGTCGAGAATAATTTCGGCCACGAGGATTTCTGGCACCGCAAGCTGCTCCCGGCCGCGTTGCGGGAAGCGATGTTTCTTGATTGAGCCGCTTGCCGGTTTGGCCGCCCAGGCCTGAACTAAATTAATCAGCGTTTTGCAGCGGGGGCGGGGGCAGGGGCATCAATCAGGTGATGAAAAGCCTCATGGACGTCAAAAAATGCCGCATCCACATCGGCAAGCTTGCCTTTGCATTTTGATTTCAGGGTTGTGATGCTAGCGACCAGCGGCTTGGCGTCAGCCGAGTGGATATCCTTGGCCAGCCGCTCCATTTCAGGCGCGTTGGTGCAGGCGTTCTGCGAGCGCTCCTTACCCGGACGCGCATGCCAAATCGGTGCGAGCAGCGCATGGAAGGCATCAACATCCTTCGGGAAATCATGATGCTTGTGCCCGGCATTGTCGGCAAGCGCACTGGTGAGCCAAAGCGCTGAGGAAACGGCAAGAACCATCTGAGTCAATTGTTTGGTCATAACATTCCTGAAAAATTTACTTGATCTTGTGGTCGTGGGTAAAGCGGAAGGTGATGTTGCCCGCACTTTTGCTCTGGCGATTCCGCCGCACCATTTAGTCAATCTGCGCGACGATCGCCATTTTTGGCAGCCGCGTTGTGCCGGGCATTTTATTCGCTCACTCAAGGTTTAGCGTAGCGGTTCGTGCTTTTCCGGCTTCTGACCCTACTGGGTGGGATGACGACCGGCAGGTGTCACGGCATTTGGATATCCCCGCTTATGAGTATGGAAGCGTATTTGTTTTAGCGGGAACTACTGCGTAATTCGTATATCGAAACAACTCATTCGGTGTTTTTTGGCCGTACGGAATAACCCCTTGAGTTCGCTGTTGCAGTAGCTATCCTTCAGTTAGGGAGGGTTCGATCATGTTCCTGTTTGTTGCCGCTGAACAGTTTCGTCGTGTCGCTCTTCGTCCTGGCCAGCCGGAGAGCGCCAAGCCCTTCAAGACTTATTTGGCTGTTGCCAAGCCATCACCGCTGGTGTCGGAGGCTGTCGGTG
Source organism: uncultured Dechloromonas sp. (assembly GCA_964422345.1). Taxonomy (GTDB): domain Bacteria; phylum Pseudomonadota; class Gammaproteobacteria; order Burkholderiales; family Rhodocyclaceae; genus Azonexus. Next base: position 2,987 of record CAYRBE010000135.1, on the reverse strand, counting down.
CCTTGGCTGGCATGCGGTATCAAATGTTTCGCGCTTTACGCGCGATGGCGAATGGACAGTGCATGCTTGTTGAGCACCAAATTCCCGCTTCGGACAACTATTTCGAAAACAGCCACAAGCAAATCGAGTTACTCAACGCATTCAGCAGCATCGATAGTTGGCAAAATCATGACGAGATTGAGCCTGTGCTGGTGCCGGGGACGGCCTACGCTTACGTGATTGGCCGGATACTGCTTCGCGCCGGGTGGTGTGCGCCGTGTAGTCAGCCGCATTGGGTGCCCAATCTGCGACTGTTTTTCCTGACCGAGGTCGGCCA
>CAYRBE010000135.1:0-2571 GCA_964422345.1 uncultured Dechloromonas sp. | reverse complement strand
ATCCCTAGAGTCCATATCATGTTTGCAATAGTTGTTCTCATCGTTCTGCTGATTGCCGCTGTGGGGGCCGTCTATTTGATTTTGAAAAATATGGGTGAGGACGGTATCGAGGCCGCAGCCCCGGGCAGTTGCAAGAGTGGCAACTGTGGTGTTCGGAAAAATACGGGAATCAACACAACTTATCGCATCACCGAAGAGGCATCGGATGAAGCCGATAAAAACCGGGGCAGCTTACCCGGCAATTAGATGTGTTTCCCCTGGCGGTTTATCCATTGGGAAAAGACTGAATCCGCTTGGGTCTTATGAGACTAAGGAAAGACATGGAATAAGGTAGCGCCCAGCGACTGAAAGGAGCGAGGTTGAGTGCCGGTAGGCGTCTTGGCTACGAACTGGACAACTAACATCTTTGGCTGTACAGTAATGCGTACATACAAGGAGCCGCAATGGATGCAATGACCTACACCTCTGTACGCGCCAACCTCGCCAGCACGATGGATCGGGTTTGCAATGACCACGAAGCTTTGATCATTACTCGCAACGGCGAACAGGCCGTGGTGATGCTCTCGCTCGAAGATTTCAAAGCGCTGGAGGAAACTGCTTATCTCTTGCGCACACCCGCTAATGCCAAGCGCCTTCTTTCGGCAGCCGCGCAACTGAACGCTGGGAAAGGCATAGAGCGGAACTTGGCAAAGTGAAGCTAATTTTCGCGGACGAGGCATGGGAAGATTACCTCTACTGGCAAAAGCAAGACAAGCGCATGGTTGAACGGATTAACAAGCTGATTCGTGAGACCCAACGTGAACCATTCTCCGGCGTAGGAAAGCCGGAAGCACTGAAACACGCGCTATCAGGCTTTTGGTCACGCCGCTTAACAGACGAACATCGCATGGTCTATCGTGTTGAGGATGAATCTCTGCTGATTGCTCAGTTGCGTTTTCATTATTGAGACGCCCAACGTAGAGCTAACCGGCGCTGTGCGGCTCTATCGCGCAGCGTCCAGCGACCGAAGGAAGCGAGGTTGAGCGCCATGTTAGGGAACTCGGCGGTGTAGCCAGATAAAGGCTATGGCATTCAAGATCACCCCTACGAGGAAAGTGAAAATCTCCGGCTCAAGCGGACCAACAGCTGTGACACCGAGAAAGCGCAAATTGGCAACGAGTGAAAACGCGCAGACCGCCACCAGCAGCGGAAGCAGAAAAGATTGTTTGGACGAGCAGATGGTAGGCAATACGCGCCACAGAAGCCAACCAAGAGGCAACGACACGGCCAAATAAATGGGAGCCCACTGGACAGCTAGCAGCACCTGCCAAAACAGGATGGAAAACAGAGTTCCCTTCGACTGGCCAATGGAGCCCATGAGACCAAAGAGCGCCAGAACAGAGGGGGCCGCGAATGGGCTGGCACACAAAGCAAAAGCGTCGATGCCGGCAGGTTTTTCCATAGGTGCCCTAACGTAAAATGGACGGCATTAATGCTGTATATGCTGGCCAGGTGCCATATATTCTGGACAACGCGGCAGCCTGAAAGTCTGTCCAATACAGGTACCTGGCAGATTCTTGGAGCGGTTGACGAGAATAGACGGCGATCATGCGCGGCATCATACCAATGACATTGTAGCTACACCAGCTAAACCGCCTTTTGTCATGTCGCAAGTCGTTTTCCAAGGGCCGCTTTGGTCTGAGTTGTCGCCCAGCGGTTGCCAGAGAATCATCACTCGCCGCGGCCGGCTCGACCGTGCCGCAGTCTGCGCCAGCCCAGTATGCAGCCGCTGAGTGAAAGTCCGCCGCCGAGCAAACACAACGCAATGATGATGCCATCGCGCAGCCATGGTTGGGCGACCAGCGGGGCGATGTCGAATCGGTGCAGGGCGCGGAACAGCCAGCGCTGGGCGCTGTCGTGGCGGTTGGCGGCGAGAACGATACGGCCGCTGTCGGGGGCGATGTAGAAGACGCTTTGGTCGGCGTCGGCAAAACTCAGGCGGGCAACGGGGAAATTGCGCGGGGTGTGGCGCAGCGGGTAGTAGCGGGAATCTGCCTCGTTTAGCCAGTCCACCGTAGCATTGGCGTCTGGCCGCAGTTTTTGTCCGGCTAGCCTGATTTCATCCGGTGTCAGTGCCGGGCGCATTTGGCCGTCTGCGCCCAGTAGAAAACGCTGTGCCTGAGCGTCGTGCTGCAGGGTCAGGGATTGTCCGGCGAAGCGTAGCCATTCGATTTCGCGGCTGCCGGGGCGGATGGCGGGAATCCCGTTGAGGGCTTCGGCGTCGAGTTCGCCGCCGGCCAACAGTTGGCGCTCGGCCGGGGTTGCGCTAACGCCGCTGGCCAATCCGAAGGGGGCGAAAGATAGCCAGCCGCTGAGCAGCCAGGTGAAGACGAACAGGCCGCCGCTCAGGCCAAGCAGGTGGTGCCAGCGTTTCCAGCCCCGACGGTAGGGTGTGACCCGTGCCCCGGTGTAGGGCTGACGCCAGCGCAGGCGTTGCCAGCCGAGCCAGAGGCCGCTCAGGGCAAGGAGCAGGGCAGCGAAGCTGCTGGTCAGGATGAGGTTGCGCATGAATTCGTTGTATTGGCGCAGCGG
>CAYRBE010000134.1:0-6624 GCA_964422345.1 uncultured Dechloromonas sp. | reverse complement strand
ACTTCCCCGATGCCAAAGGGCATTTTGGCCCTTACGGTGGCGTGTTTGTTGCCGAAACGTTGTTTGCGGCGCTCGATGAACTTAAGGTCGCTTATGCTGAAGCGCAGGCAGATCCGGCTTTTCGTGCCGAATATGAATACGAGTTAAAACATTTTGTGGGTCGCCCTTCGCCGATTTACCATGCCAAGCGCTGGTCGGAAATGCTGGGTGGCGCGCAGATTTATCTCAAGCGCGAGGATCTGAATCATACCGGGGCGCACAAAGTAAATAACTGTATCGGCCAAGCCATGCTGGCGCGCCGGATGGGCAAGCCACGGGTTATTGCCGAGACTGGTGCCGGACAGCACGGTGTGGCGACGGCAACTGTAGCTGCACGGTATGGCATGGAGTGTGTGGTCTACATGGGCAGCGAAGACGTTCGACGGCAGGCCGCCAACGTATATCGCATGAAACTGCTGGGTGCGAAGGTCGTGCCGGTTGAAAGCGGTTCGAAGACCCTCAAAGATGCGCTAAATGAAGCAATGCGCGACTGGGTAACCAATATTGAAAATACTTTTTACATCATTGGCACGGTTGCTGGTCCGCATCCTTATCCAATGTTGGTTCGTGATTTCCAAAAAATCATTGGCGAAGAGTGTTTGACCCAGATGCCTGAAATGACCGGTCGCCAACCCGATGCCGTAATCGCTGCGGTGGGTGGCGGCTCGAATGCGATGGGTATTTTTTACCCCTATATCAATTCAGAAAATGTACGTTTGATTGGTGTTGAGGCTGCGGGTGATGGCATAGAAACAGGTCGCCACTCAGCCTCACTGACCGCCGGTGTGCCGGGCGTGTTGCATGGTAATCGAACCTATCTTTTGCAGGATGAAGATGGGCAAATTATCGAAACTCATTCGATCTCGGCTGGCCTTGATTATCCGGGGGTTGGGCCTGAGCATGCATGGCTCAAGGATATTGGTCGCGCTGAGTATGTTCCTATTAGCGATAGCGAGGCACTTGAGGCGTTTCATGGTCTCTGTCGTATCGAGGGGATTATTCCGGCGCTTGAGTCTAGCCATGCTATTGCCTACGCAACCAAACTTGCACCAACGCTGGCTAAAGACAAAATCTTGCTGGTTAACCTCTCCGGTCGAGGTGACAAAGATATGCATACCGTGGCCGAAAAATCCGGGATTGTTTTCTGATGTCGCGTATTAAATCTACTTTTGAACGCTTGCAGGCCGAAGGTCGCAAGGCGTTAATTCCTTTTATTACAGCCGGTGATCCGGATGTCGCACTGACCTTGCCGCTGATGCATACGCTGGTCGAGTCTGGTGCCGATGTGATCGAGCTTGGCGTACCGTTTTCCGATCCGATGGCCGATGGTCCGACCATACAGCGAGCTTCTGAGCGTGCCCTGGCAAAAGGCATGAACTTGCGCAAAGTGCTTGAGTTGGTCGTGAGCTTTCGCGCCACAGATAAAGTGACGCCGGTTGTACTGATGGGTTATGCCAACCCAATTGAGGCGATGGGCCTGAACAAGTTTGCTGAAGCAGCCTCTCTGTCGGGTGTGGATGGTGTGCTGGTGGTTGATTATCCACCGGAAGAGGCGGTCGCTTTTGGTGCTGCAATGAAAGCGCAGGGGATGGATCCCATTTTCTTGCTTGCACCGACGTCCACCGTAGCACGCATCTCACAGGTCGCTGAAATTGCCAGTGGTTATGTTTATTACGTTTCACTGGCCGGGGTGACTGGTTCCGGTGCGCTGAATGTGGATGCGGTTGCCGAGCGTCTCCCATTGATACGTGAAAAGACTGGTTTGCCAGTGGGTGTTGGTTTTGGTATTCGCGATGCGGCGACTGCTGCACGTATCGCGAAAATTGCTGATGCGGTCGTTGTCGGTAGTCGAATTATTGAAGAAATTGAAAAATCCACGAGTGAGTCAGCATGCGCCAATGTAAAAGCCTTGGTATCTGATATTCGACGTGGTGTTGATGAGGTAAGAAAATGAGCTGGTTAACCAAACTCCTTCCCCCAAAAATCAAGCGTGAACAGGGGATTCAGCGTCGTGGTTCGCTGCCTGAAGGCTTGTGGAGTAAGTGTCCTTCTTGCGAAGCTGTGCTCTATGCAACAGATTTGGAAAATAACCTGCAGGTGTGCCCAAAATGTGGGCATCATCATCGCCTAAATTCGCGTCGTCGTCTCGAAGTCTTGCTTGATCCAGAAGCTTGTTTTGAGATTGGGGCAGAAGTTTTGCCGGTTGATACGCTCAAGTTTAAAGATAGTAAACGTTACCCAGATCGTCTGATGGAGGCCAATGAAGCAACCGGTGAGAGTGATTCATTGGTGTGCATGCAGGGTGCGATCAAGAATATGCCGGTAGTCGCTGCGGCCTTTGAGTTTGGCTTTATGGGCGGCTCAATGGGCTCGGTGTTGGGTGAACGTTTCGTGCGTGGTGTGCAAGCTGCGGTTGAGCAAAAAATCCCGTTTATTTCAATCACTGCTTCAGGCGGTGCACGGATGCAGGAAGGCCTGTTTTCACTGATGCAGATGGCTAAAACAACCGCTGCGCTAACCAAGCTCTCTGAGGCAGGCCAGCCCTATATTTCAATTTTGACTGACCCTACCATGGGTGGTGTTTCTGCTTCATTCGCCTTTATCGGTGATGTGGTTATCGCTGAGCCGGGCGCCTTGATTGGCTTTGCGGGCCCGCGAGTGATTGAGCAGACGGTTCGTGAAAAGCTACCGGAGGGTTTTCAGCGTTCCGAGTTCCTCCTTGAAAAAGGAGCGATTGACATGATTGTTGATCGTCGTGAAATGCGTGATGAGGTTGCGCGGCTATTGGCACTGCTGAAAAAATTACCGGCAGCAGCTTGAAGACACTCAGTGACTGGTTGTTGCATCTTGAAGGCTTGCACCCCAAGGGGCAGGCCGGTATTGAGCTCGGCCTGGATCGTATCCGTCAGGTAAAACACGTTCTGGGGCAGCAACAGCATTGCCCGGTGATTGTTGTTGGCGGCACTAATGGCAAAGGTTCGACCTGCGCTTATCTCGAAAATATAATTGATCGAGCCGGCTACAAGGTTGGGTGTTACACATCCCCGCACTTGGTCTCTTATAACGAGCGGGTTCGTCTGAATGGCGTTTCGGTTAGCGACGATTTACTTTGTGCTGCATTTCAGCGCGTTGAAACAGCGCGGCTGGCGGCTGGTAACGTCAGTTTGACCTATTTTGAATTCGGTACGCTGGCAGCTTGGGAAGTTTTTGCGTCAGTGGGTGTCGAAGCGGCAATTCTTGAGGTTGGTTTAGGCGGGCGTCTTGATGCAGTCAACGCCTATGAGCCGGATGTGTCGATTGTGACCACCGTGGCGCTTGATCATACAGATTGGCTGGGGCCTGACCGTGAAAGTATCGGCTTCGAAAAGGCGGGTATTTTCCGCTCAGGGAAGCCGGCTTTTTGCGCAGATCCTCAGCCGCCTCAACGTTTGCTGGATCAAGCTGCGGCAATTGGCGCGGATTTGCGTTTAATTGGCCGTGATTTTGGCTTCGAACGTCCCCAAGGCGATGCCAATGAAAACCGGTTGCAGTGGCGCTGGTGGTGTCGTGCTGGCGATAGTTTGGTTAAGCGCTCTTTGGCCTATCCGGGATTGCGCGGGCCAATCCAGCTTTATAACGCAAGCGTTGCACTGGCTGCACTTGATGCTCTCGGTAATAAATTGCCGGTGACCATGCAGGCAATTCGTCCCGGCTTGATCGAAACGGAGCTTTCGGGGCGTTTTCAGGTATTACCCGGCAAACCAGCGATTGTTCTTGATGTGGGACATAATCCACAAGCGGTGAAGGTGCTGGCAGAAAATTTGTCGAGTATGGGTTTTTTTGATCGAACCTATGCGGTTGTCGGGATGTTGTCTGACAAGGATATTGCAGGCGCATTGGTGCCATTGAAAGGGAAGGTCGATTATTGGCATTTGGCCTCCTTGCAAGGTCCGCGCGGTAATTCATCGCAGGCGTTGGCTGTAATCATTCAGCAATTTGAACTGGGCGGCGATGTCGTTTGTCATGACTCACCTGCAGAGGCAATGCGGGCAGCCAAGGAGCTAGCTGCTGAAAGTGATAGAATCCTCGTCTTTGGATCGTTTCATACGGTAGCCGGGGCGCTTGACGCCTTAGGAAAAAAGTCCTGACTTATGGAAGAAAACGACGTTCAGTTGCAACTTAAAAAACGCGCCAGGCGTCGTGTCGTGGGCGCTGTTGCGTTTGTTTCGGTAGTTGCCGTTGTTTTGCCTATGGTGATGGATCATGAACCAAGGCAAGTGGTTCATGACGTTGAAATTCGCATTCCAGGGCAGGATGAAAAGCCGTTTGCGCCTAAGTTTGCCGTAGCGCCAGTTGAAAAGTCTCCTGAAGTCGCGTCAGTCGAACCTGCTGTAAAAGCGACGCCTCCTGTTTTGGTAAAACCTGCTGAAGCTGCAAAAGAAAAACCGGCTGATGTCGTGCCTGAAAAAACCGCAGTCAAGCTAGAAAAACCGGTAGAAAAAACACCGCCTAAGCCGGTAGAGAAACCGCCCGCTAAGGCAGAAGACGCCAAGCGTGCTGCCGCAATTCTGAGCGGTCAGTCTGCAGATGCAAAGCCGGCTGAGAAGTCAGGTCAATACGTGATTTTGATCGGGGCTTTTTCCAATGAGGCAAACGTCAAAAATTTGAATAGCAAGTTGGGCGAGCAGGGGATAAAGACATTTAGTGAGCCTTTGGATACGCCGCAAGGTAAAAAGACGCGAGTTCGTGCGGGACCATTTAGTACACGTGAAGCTGCTGAAAAAGCATTGGAGAAAATGCAGCGGATTGGTGTTTCCGGAACTGTTGCGGCTAAGCAATGACGGTTTTTGATTACATTGTGATTGGCATTATTTGCCTGTCGCTCTTATTCGGTTTGTGGCGTGGGGTGGTGAGTGAAGTCATCGCATTGATTGCGTGGATTTCCGGCATTCTGGCTGCGGTTGAATATGGTGCCCAAGCGGGGCAGATGATCTTTTCAGGCATTGCTGACCCGGCGATTCAGGCGCTGGCGGGCTGTGTTGTAATGTTTATTGGTGTTCTGCTTGCAATGTCTTTAGTTCGGCTTGCGGTGCGGAGCATGGTCAAGGCACTTGGGCTCAGTGTCTCTGATCGAATACTGGGTATGTGTTTTGGGTTGGTGCGAGGTCTTTTGGTCACGATGGTACTGGTTGGTTTGGGTGGGATGACATCCGCGCCAAAACAGACTTGGTGGACCGAGGCAATGTTTGCACAGCCATTGGAAACAGCTGTTCTTGTAGCCAAGCAGTGGCTACCGGACGATTTGGCAAAACGAATTCGATTTAGTTAGTCAGGAAAATACTATGTGCGGGATTCTCGGTGTGATGGCGACAACGCCGGTCAATCAATTGCTTTATGATGGTCTGATGGTGCTTCAGCATCGGGGCCAGGATGCGGCGGGGATTGCAACTGCCGAAGGCAATAGATTCAATTTGCACAAAGGGCCGGGTTTGGTTCGGGATGTGTTTCGCACCCGTAACATGCGTGCCTTGCCGGGTAATTGCGGGATTGGCCATGTGCGTTATCCGACAGCTGGCTCTGCATCCAGTTTTGCCGAGGCGCAACCGTTTTACGTCAATTCACCTTTCGGAATTGTCCTCGGCCATAACGGTAACCTGACCAACGCTGAGCAGTTGAAAGAGGAGATGTTCCGTATGGATCGTCGCCATATCAACACCAATTCAGATTCAGAGGTGTTGCTCAACGTGCTCGCGCACGAATTGCAATCGTCTGCACATGGGTATGAGCTTGATATTGACAGTATTTTTCAGGCTGTCGCAGGTGTTCATCGCCGTTGCCGTGGGGCTTATGGTGTGGTCGCGCTAATCGCAGGTTATGGCCTGCTTGCTTTCCGTGATCCAAACGGAATCCGCCCGCTCGTTTACGGTCAGAATCAGACCCCTGAGGGGATGGAGTATTTGGTAGCCTCAGAGTCGGTGGCCTTGAATACGCTTGGGTTCGAAATGGTGCGTGACATCGAGCCGGGAGAAGCGATTTTCATTGATACCAACCACCAGTTACATAGTCGTCAATGCGCTCAGCAGCCAACCTATTCACCTTGTATTTTTGAATACGTTTATCTGGCTCGTCCTGACTCGGTGATTGATGGTGTGTCTGTGTATGAGGCACGTTTGGCAATGGGTGAGTCGCTGGCCGAAAAGGTCAAAGCACATATTCCAGTGGATGAAATTGACGTCGTTATTGCCATTCCGGATTCAAGCCGGCCATCAGCAATGCAGTTGGCACATGCGCTAAATATCCCGTTCCGCGAAGGCTTCGTTAAAAACCGCTATGTTGGCCGCACCTTTATTATGCCGGGTCAGGCCATGCGGAAGAAGTCAGTACGCCAGAAACTCAATACCTGCGGTCAGGAGTTCAAAGGTAAGCGAGTGCTGCTGGTTGATGACTCTATCGTGCGCGGTACGACCAGTCGGGAAATTGTCGACATGGCCCGGGCTGCTGGTGCGGTTAAGGTCTATTTTGCATCTGCTGCACCACCGGTTCGTTTTCCTAATGTGTACGGTATCGACATGCCAACCCGTGCCGAGTTGATCGCAACAGGTCGTG
>CAYRBE010000133.1:0-6725 GCA_964422345.1 uncultured Dechloromonas sp. | reverse complement strand
AATGTGTACGGTATCGACATGCCAACCCGTGCCGAGTTGATCGCAACAGGTCGTGATGATGAAGGTATTGCGCGCGAAATTGGTGCGGATGCCTTGGTGTATCAGGATCTCGCGGCGCTTAAAAATTCAGTGACTAAATTACGCGCTGATTTGTCGGAGTTTGATGCCTCGTGCTTTGATGGTGTTTATGTCACGGGCGACATTGATGAATACTATCTCGATGCTATCGAAAGCAACCGCGCCAAAAAGCCTGAAAAAGCGGGGCATGAGGAAGATGATGGCGACGGTGATGGCAATGAGGCGCAGCAACTCGTTTTGCAATTGGCCTCCGGAGCACGTGACTGATGTCTGCCAGCAATAACGATCAGCCGAATTATCAGTTAGAAACGCTGGCAGTCAGGGCCGGGCAGGAACGTAGTCAGTTTGGCGAACATTCGGAAGCACTTTATCTGACTTCCAGCTTTGTCTTTAAGAGTGCAGCACTGGCCGCCAAGCGTTTTTCCGGCGAAGAGCCGGGTAACGTTTATGCCCGTTTTTCAAACCCGACCGTCACTATGTTCGAGGAGCGCCTGGCCGCGCTTGAAGGCGCGGAAGATTGCGTTGCCACTGCCAGCGGTATGGCGGCGATCATGGCGGCTGTACTGGCTCATTTGAAGAATGGTGACCACATCGTTGCATCAAATGGTTTGTTTGGTGCAACGATACAATTGTTCTCGAATATTCTGGCTCGTACCGGTATTACGACCAGCTTTGTGTCGCAAACTGATCCTGCAGCTTGGGAGGCAGCAATTCGTCCTGAGACGAAAATGTTCTTCCTTGAGACACCATCCAATCCTTTAACCGAAATCGCCGATATTCGGGCCTTGAGTGCAATCGCTCACGCCAAAGGAATCTTGGTCGCGGTCGATAACTGTTTTTGTACTCCGATTCTCCAGCGTCCGCTTGAATTAGGTGCTGATCTGGTGATTCACTCCGCCACAAAGTTTCTTGACGGTCAGGGCCGGGTCCTTGGTGGCGCAGTTTGTGGTCCAAAACATTTGACTGAGGAAGTATTCAAATATCTGCGTACCGCTGGCCCGACCTTGTCGGCATTCAATGCCTGGGTCTTGCTCAAGGGAATCGAAACCCTGAAGTTGCGGGTTGAGGCGCAATCTGCCAGTGCGGCCAAAGTGGCTGCGTGGCTGGAAGCGCACCCTAAAGTCGCTCGTGTGTATTACCCCGGTTTGCCGTCGCACCCACAATACGAGTTGGCCAAGAGTCAGCAAAAAAGTGGGGGTGCCATTGTTTCTTTCGAGATCAAAGGTGCGCGCGACCAAGCCTGGCAGGTCGTCGATAACTGCCGCCTACTCTCAATTACCGCCAATCTTGGCGATACCAAAACCACCATTACTCACCCTGCCTCTACCACGCATGGCCGCATTTCCCCGGAAGCCCGGGCCGCGGCTGGCATTAGCGAAGGCTTGCTGCGCATCGCAGTCGGCCTTGAAGCGGTAGAGGATCTTGTCGCCGATCTTGATCGCGGCCTCTCACTTATCTGATTTAATTGCGGCATCCGGCTAGACCGGATGCCGCCCGGAGTTCCCATGCAATTTACCGATCTCGGCCTTAAGGCCGAACTCCTGCGCGCCGTGAGCGAGCAGGGCTACGACACGCCAACGCCGATCCAACAAAAGGCTATTCCCGCCGTAATGGCTGGACATGATCTGATGGCTTCAGCCCAAACTGGCACCGGCAAGACCGCCGGCTTTACGCTACCGATTCTGCATCGTCTGGCCAGTGGCCCGAATACCCGTACCTCCAAGCGCCCGCGCGTCTTGGTTCTGGTTCCTACGCGTGAGCTGGCAATTCAGGTTGAAGTCAGCGTCAGCACCTATGGCAAATATGTTTCGATCAATTCTGCTGCGGTTTTTGGCGGCGTTGGTATCAACCCTCAGATCGCCAATTTACGTCGTGGTGTTGATATTCTCGTTGCAACACCGGGACGTTTGCTTGACCACATGCAGCAGCGCACGGTGGATCTTTCCGGGATTGAAATTTTGGTGCTTGATGAAGCTGACCGTATGCTTGACATGGGTTTCATCAAAGATATTCGCAAGATCATTTCAGTGCTGCCAAAGCAGCGTCAGAATCTGATGTTCTCTGCCACCTTCTCGCCTGATATTCGCGAGCTGGCCAATGGCCTGTTGAATCATCCGGTCTCCGTTGATGTTGCGCCGCGTAATACCGCCGCTGAAACAGTCACCCAGCGGGTTATCGAAACCAATCGTGATCAGAAAAAAGACCTTTTGTTACATTTGTTTGAAACCCGTGGCTGGCATCAGGTATTGATCTTTACCCGTACCAAGCATGGCGCTGATGCGTTGTCGCGTCATCTTGAAAAGGCTGATATTAAGTCGGCCGCCTTGCATGGCAATAAATCACAAGGTGCCCGCACTCGTGCCTTGACCGAGTTCAAGGAAGGCAAACTGGTCGCCTTGGTGGCAACGGATATTGCGGCCCGTGGTATCGACATTGATTCACTGCCCTATGTGATCAATTACGAAATTCCAAATATCTCTGAAGACTACGTGCACCGTATCGGTCGTACTGGTCGCGCCGGCATGGAAGGTGAGGCGATTTCATTGGTGGGTCATGACGAGCGCGGCTTCATGCGGGACATCGAACGCTTGATCAAACGTGACATCGAGCGTGAAATTGTGCCGGGTTTTGAACCCTCTGCCATTGCGCCGCCAGCCCCGGTTCAGCCGCAACGCGGGGCACGTAGGCCATCGCAACCTAGCAAGACGCAAGCCCCGAAAACCGGGCAAAATCGGGGTGGTCCACCGCAGCATCGTAGCGGCAGTCGTCACCGCTGATTTTTAGTTTTGCCCGATATCAACGGTGTTGCTGTCGGGCTTGACTTGTCGGGCTTCCAAAAAACGGCTACTGTGCAAATAGTAGCCGTAACTTCATACTGTTAGCGCAGCTTATTAAGGCTTTTTGGAGATTGGGATGCCACCCCCGCAAAAGATACGACTGGGTGACTTGCTCATTGAGCAAGGTCTATTAACCCAAGAGCAGCTCAAGCTTTCTCTTGATCAACAAAAAAGTACCGGGCGCAAGCTGGGGCGCGTCTTTGTTGAAAGTGGTTACGTTACCGAAGACGGTATTTCCAATGCGCTTGCACGGCAGTTGCGCATCGCTTTTATCAATCTCAATAGCTTTACCCCTAAGCCTGATCTGATTCGTCTGTTGCCAGAAGCCCCGGCGCGTCGTTTCCGGGCGCTGGTGCTCGACGAAACCCCTGAGGGGCGCTTGTTGATCGGGATGTCTGACCCGACTGACCTTCAGGCCTATGACGAAATTACCCGTCTGGTGAAACGCGAGATTGATCTCGCAGTGGTTACCGAGTCGCAGTTGTTGGTGATGATCGACCGCGTCTATCACCGTGGCGAGCAAATTACTGGTTTGGCCAAAGAGCTGACGGCTGAACTTGGCGATGTTCCTATCGAGTTTGGTGACCTGCTCGGCCTGACGCCGGGGGCCGAAGATGCCCCAGTGGTTAAACTCTTGCAGACAGTGTTTGAAGAAGCCATGCGCTTACGGGCTTCAGATATTCACTTTGAACCACAGGAAAAAGGTCTGCGTATCCGCTTCCGGATCGACGGCATGTTGCACATCCAGACCGAAGCGGATGCCAAAATTGCCAATGCAGTTGCGCTACGCCTGAAGCTGATGTCCGGCCTCGATATTTCAGAAAAACGACTGCCGCAGGATGGCCGCTTTCATATCAAAGTCAGGGCTAATCCGGTCGACGTTCGTATTTCCACTCTGCCAACGCAGTACGGCGAGTCGGTTGTGATGCGTTTGCTCAACCAAAATACCGGCCTGTTGGAACTCGACAAAATCGGCATGCCGGCGCGGGTGCTGGAGCGTTTCCGGCATTCACTCAAGCGGCCAAGTGGCATGGTTTTGGTTACCGGGCCAACCGGTTCGGGTAAAACGACAACGCTCTATGCAGCGCTGAATGAACTGAATAGCAGCGAAAAGAAAGTCATTACTGTTGAAGACCCGGTCGAATACCGGCTGCCCGGCCTGAATCAAGTGCAGGTGCATGAAAAAATTGACCTCTCTTTCTCACGCGTACTACGTACTGTTTTGCGTCAGGATCCGGACATTGTCCTGATTGGTGAGATGCGCGATCAGGAAACTGCTGAAATCGGCATGCGGGCTGCAATGACTGGTCACTTGGTGCTTTCAACCCTGCACACTAACGATGCTATTTCGACCCCGATTCGTTTGCTCGATATGGGTGTGCCGCGATACATGGTTGCGCTATCGGTACATATGGTCGTGGCGCAGCGACTGGTTCGGGTGATTTGTGGTAATTGTCGTGACGTGTATCAGCCAACCGCTAACGAGCATGAGTGGTTGCGCTACGAACTACCAGATACGCTTGATGTACAAACTTTCCACCATGGTCGTGGCTGCGCCCATTGTGCTAATACCGGCTATCAGGGGCGAACTGGTGTTTACGAGTTTCTCGAAATGAACGATGCAGTGGTTGAGGCGGTGAATCAAGGTGAGCCAGCCGAGTTCATGCGGGTGGCACGGCAGCAAATGGCTGGCGAAACTTTGCGTCGGGATGCCGTCCGGCTTGTGCTTGCAGGAACAACGACGATTGCAGAGGCCATGCGGGTCAGCAATCAATTTGAGGAGTAAAGGCGGGTGCCAAGCTTCGCCTATAAAGGGCGCGACAATTCCGGGAAGCTGATCGAAGGCATCATTGAAGAGGCCTCGTCGGGGCGGGTGGCTGATCTCCTTCTTGGTAGCGGCGTGACCCCGGTCAGCATTCAGGAAACCCGGACCAAGGCAAAGTCATCCGGGGCGGGCTTTTCCCTGTTTGGCCCCAAGGTCGAAAGCATGGACGTACTGCTGTTTTCGCGTCAGATGCACACTTTGCTCAAAGCCGGTGTGCCGATCATGCGTGCCTTGGGGGGCTTGCAGGAATCAGCGATCAATCCGGCCATGAAGTCGGTGATTGCTGACGTTAAAGAAAGTCTTGAAAGTGGTCGTGAGCTTTCGGTTTCTTTGGCACGCCACCCCAAAGTGTTTGGCGGCTTTTATATCTCAATGGTTCGGGTTGGTGAGTCTACGGGCTTGCTCGATGAGATTTTTCTCCGTTTGTTTGATCACCTTGAGTTTGAGCGATTCATGCGTGAGCAAGTTAAAACGGCTTTGCGCTACCCAATGTTTGTGGTGATTGCGATGGCGATTGCCATGGTGGTCGTCAATCTATTCGTGATACCGGCGTTTGCTAAAGTCTTTGAAGGCTTCGGCGCTCAGTTGCCATTGATGACACGTATATTGCTCAACACATCAAATTTCACAGTGAATTGGTGGCCGGCTATGCTCGTCGGGGTCATTACGGCGATTGTCGGTTTCAAGGCGTGGGTCGCAACGCCTGCTGGGCGAATTATCTGGGAAGCCTTCGTTCTACGTATTCCGATTGCCGGGACTATCGTTAGAAAAGCCGCAATGGCCAGTTTCTCCCGTAGCTTTGCTTTGAGTGCCCGCAGCGGTGTGCCAATCATGCAGGCATTGAGCAACTCAGCCCAAACGGTCGATAACACTTATGTTGCGGCAAAAATTGAAGGGATGCGGGCAACAGTGGAGCGCGGTGAAAGCGTGTTGCGCGCAGCCATCGCCTCGGCTTTTTTCACGCCGGTCGTTTTGCAGATGATTTCGGTAGGCGAAGAATCTGGTTCGCTTGATGACATGATGGATGAAGTCGGGCAAATGTATCAGCGTGAAGTTGAGTACGAACTCAAGACCCTTGGCGCGCAGATTGAGCCGATTCTGATTGTTTGCTTGGGCGCGATGGTGCTCGTTCTGGCGCTCGGTATCTTCCTGCCGATGTGGGACCTCGGCAAAGTTGCAATGAAGCGATGAGCCATGCGCCGTTACTACGAATTCGCGTTGGTCGTTGTTGTCCTCGGGCTGATTTCTCTTTTTATGCTGCAGCGTTTGAACGCGGTACGCGACAATATGGAGGAGGCCACGGTGCAGTCGGATGTGGCTTCAATGCAGATGCAATTGATTGAAACGATAGCGCATCGGGAAACCTTTGGCGGTACGCTGCCGGCCAGTGAGAACCCGGTAGACTGGCTGCCTGCGCCACCCCGCAGCTATCTTGGAAAGCTGGATCAGGCGCCGGCAGATGTTTCGGTCTGGTACTTTGACCGTCGCCAAAAGACCTTGGTTTATCGGTTTCGTGATGGACATTCAGCTGTATTCAAGCTGAACAGGAATACGCGGCAAGGTGAAAACAAAGGCGTATTTTCCGGCGTTAGCCTGCAGCGGCAGGAAGACCAACGCTGATAATGCTTGAGTAGACGAGGGACTATGACTAAAGTAGCCAGTATAGAAGCCGATAATAATGATATGAACAGTAAACTGACCAATACGCCACGACGTCGCCAACGCGGTTTTACGCTGATCGAGTTGATTGTGGTCGTGATTATTCTGGGTATTCTTGCGGCCGTCGCCTTGCCACGCTTCATCAACCTGCAGCGCGATGCCCGTATTGCCAAGTTGCAGGCTGCACGGGGTAGTGTCTCAGCCGCTTCGGCACTGGTTCATGCGGCGACTCCGCCCCCCGGCGGGGTGAGCGATGCTACTGCTTGTGACGGTGCTGCTACGGCAAACAACACCAACAGCGCGACGGCCGCCGTGCGTACCGAAGA
>CAYRBE010000132.1:5299-6749 GCA_964422345.1 uncultured Dechloromonas sp. | reverse complement strand
AGGTCACCTCCAGGCTCCCAATGCAAACGCCCCTTTACTCTCGTAACGGGGGTTTTATGCTTTTGTAAATCCTATTATTGTTGGCCTCAGTCTTGAAAATTTGTATGGACGTTAAAAAGCCCGGATATCGTTGTAGATATCCGGGCTTTTTGCTATTTTGAAAACAGTTATTTTTTCATCGGGCAGGTGTTCATGCCTAGCAGTGTATAGGCTGGGCACCAGCCCATTAAGCCGGTGGCCAGCGGTACGATGCCGATGTAGCCCCATATGGGCAATAAACCGGCAACTGTGGCTCCGACCAGTCCGGCTCCTGCTGCAATGCGTAAAATTTTATCAATACCACCGACGTTGTTTGCCATGATTTTTTCTCCGATAGGGTTTGGGTACGCCGCTCACTTTATCTGGAGCGCCTATCGGCGTATGTAACCTGAGTCACATAGAGGCTAGTTCAGTCAGTTTTTTCCGGTCAAGAATTGTTATTTGTTCTCGACTTAAGCTGAGTAATCCTTGGGTGGCAAACCCCTTGAGCAGGCGGCTGATGATTTCACGGACGCTGCCCAGCTCATTGGCCAATTGCTGATGGGTGATGCTAAGTACATCGTCTGGCCTGCTCAGTAACTGTTTTGCCAGGCGCTGGTCGAGACGGGAAAATGCAACCTCTTCGACTAATTCCATCAGATTGGCGATGCGTTCTGAAAACAGATGAAAGACAAAGTCGCGGAATGCCGGGTTTTGGATAATCAGGTTTGAGAAGAGCGGGACTGGCAATACAAGCAGTTTTATTGCAGTTTCAGTGATGCCTCTGGCGTTGTACTGTGTTTTTCCCAGCAGGCAGCTTGAGCTAATGATGCACGATCCGCCGGGTTTGACGCGGTAGAGCATTAACTCTCGTCCGTTGGCCGATTGTTTGATTACCCGAATGCTACCTTCTAGAACCAATGGAAAGCCTCGACAAGGCTGGTGTTCTGCAAACAGTTCAGTGTTCTCAGGTAGCTGTAAGATGGATTCTGGGCGGAGCAGGGCGGTCAATTGATCGGCATGTAATTCGCTCAACGCCGGATACATTTTTAGCAGTTTTTCGTGGTCCACCGTAGCACTCTGATTCATTCAGGCAAGCGTTGCCCATACAGGGGCATGATCTGAGGGTCTTTCTAGTTTTCGCGGGGCGCGATCAATTCCGGCTGCCGTGCAGCGGGAAGCCAGTGCGTTTGAAAGCAGGATGTGATCAATTCTGAGGCCCTTGTTCTTCTGGAAGCCGAGCATGCGGTAATCCCACCAGGAAAAAGTCTTTTCCGGTTGTTCAAACAGACGGAAACTATCGGCCATTCCTAGGTCGATCAGGCGCTGAAAAGCATTGCGTTCTGGCTCAGAACACAGAATTTGACCAGCCCATGACTTCGGGTCATGGACATCGCGGTCATCCGGCGCAATGTTATAGTCACCGCAGAGC
>CAYRBE010000132.1:3574-5199 GCA_964422345.1 uncultured Dechloromonas sp. | reverse complement strand
ATAAAGACATCGCCGACCAGTTTCTTCAGTTCCAGCGAATCTTCAGCACTTTGGAGCATTTTTTCGTTGAATGGAACGCCGCGTTCATTCAGAAGGTCGCGGGCTTGTTTGCAGTCGGTGGTGCAATCAGCGGAAGTGTAGAGCGTGACAGGAAAAGCCTCTTTGGCTTTGCGTGCCGCAAAACTTAAACCATCTGCCGGATCACTTTTTTCGTTAATAGTCGCCGTGGTCTTGGCTTTTGCCGGTGGTGGTGTGTCTGAGATGACGGTCCTACCGTTGCTGTCTACCCAGCGGTAAGTCTGGGCATGAGAAACGGTTCCGATCAAGATCAGGCACAGAATAAGCAGGTGACGCATGATTTTTCCTTTAACCAAAACTTACGCTGTAATCATACCGCTATGGCGTAATAATGCATCGACTCTTGGCTCTCGACCACGGAAGGCTTTGAATGATTCAATCGCCGGGCGGGAGCCGCCAACCGAAAGAATTTCGTCGAGGTAGCGCCGGCCGACGGTCGCGTCGAATGGATCGCCCGCCTCTTCAAATGCAGCATAGGCATCGGCTGAAAGTACTTCGGCCCATTTGTAGCTGAAATACCCGGCAGCGTAGCCACCACCAAAAATGTGCGAAAAGCTATTCGGGAAACGGTGCCACTCCGGAGGAATAAGTACCGCAACCTCTTGTCTGACTTGATTGAGCAAGTCCATAACGGTGTTTGAACCCGTGGGATCAAATTGAGCATGAAGCTGCATATCGAATAGCGAAAATTCGATTTGACGAACTGCCATCATGCCGCTCTGGAAATTTTTGGCTGCGGTCATTTTGTCGAACAGTACACGTGGCAGTTTTTCGCCGCTTTCCAGATGTTCGGTCATTTCCTGCAGCACATCCCATTCCCAGCAGTAGTTTTCCATGAATTGCGATGGGAGTTCGACGGCATCCCATTCAACCCCGTGAATGCCGGAAACACCGAGTTCTTCTCCGCGCGTCAGCAGATGGTGCAGGCCGTGGCCGGTCTCGTGGAAGAGAGTCGTTACTTCATCATGGGTGAAGGTGGCTGGTTTGTTGCCGACCGGACGGGCAAAGTTGCAGTTGAGATAGGCGATCGGTTTTTGGATACCGCTTGTGGTTCGACGACGGGCGCGCGCCTCGTCCATCCAGGCACCACCGCGTTTGGTTTCCCGGGCGTAGAGGTCAAGGTAAAACTGGCCAATGAGCTCGCCATCCACTGATTCCAGACGGAAAAATTTGACATCCTGATGCCAGACCGGCGCACTGTCGAGTTTGACCTGAACATTGAACAGGCGCTCGATGACATTGAATAGGCCTGCCAAGACCTTGGGTTCGGTGAAGTACTGTTTTACTTCCTGCTCGGAGAAGGCGTAGCGTTCCTGCAGCAGTTTCTCTGATACATAGGCGGCATCCCAAGGCTGGAAATCATTTAAGCCAAGATTTTGTCGGGCAAAGTTTTGCAGCTCGGCAATGTCCTTGGCTGCAAAAGGCTTGGCCTTGGCGGCAAGTTCGCGCAGGAATCCGAGCACCTGATCCGGGGTGTCGGCCATTTTGGTTGCCAGCGAAAGCTCGGCATAGTTGGCGAAACCGAGCATGGTGGCTTCTTCCTGCTT
>CAYRBE010000132.1:0-3474 GCA_964422345.1 uncultured Dechloromonas sp. | reverse complement strand
TGATCGGTGATGACTTCAGCGAAGGCATTGGTTGCATCAAGCAGGTTCTCGGAGAACTTTGCCGAGAGTTGCGACAACTCTTCCATGATTGCCTGAAAGCGAGGTTTTTGATCTTCCGGTAGTTCGGCACCGCTTAGTCGGAAATCACGCACTTCGTTGTCGACCACTTTTTTTTGCTCAATACTCAGTGTCGTGTATTCCGAGCTGGCCCGTAACACCTTGTATTTTTTGAATAGTTTCAGGTTCTGACCCAGTTCGGCGTAGAAGCGAGAAACCTCGGGAAGCATTTCGTTATACGCATCGCGCCAGGCAGGAATGTCATTGACTGAGTGAAGATGGCCAACAATACCCCAAGCGCGGCTGAATGGCTCCAGTCCGGAGGATAGTGCGCCGGCAAAATCGTTCCAGGTGGCAGGTGTTGTATCGGCAGTCAGTAACTCGACCAGATCTCGCCCGGCAACCAGGAGCGACTCAATAGCTGGCTTTACGTGTTCGGGTTCAATGAGGTCGAAGCGGGGAAGGTCGGTAGTGTCGAGCAGTGGATTGGTGTTTGTCATGGCAGTTGGGGAATTAAAAAGGGCGGTCTTGGCCGCCCATTTTTGTTTAGAGTGTTTTACCGGTGAGGCGTTCGTAAGCCTCGATATATTTTTTGCTGGTTCGGGCAATGACATCTTCCGGAAGACTTGGGCCGGGGGCAATCTTGCCCCAGTCCAGCGTTTCCAGATAGTCGCGGACGTATTGCTTGTCGTAGGACGGTGGATTGCTGCCTTCCTGATATTGATCGGCTGGCCAGAAACGGGATGAGTCCGGGGTCAGCGCTTCGTCGATCAGGTGCAGGGTGCCGGCAGCATCGATGCCAAACTCGAACTTGGTATCCGCGATGATGATGCCGCGAGTCGCCGCATAAATGGAGGCTTCTTCGTAAAGGCGAATGGCGGCGTCGCGGGCTTCGGCGCAGAGTTGTGCGCCGTTCTTGCCTGTATTCTTCAAGGCATCAGCCAACGTACTGTCGCAGTTGGCCTGAGCTTGTGCGAAGGAAACGTTTTCGTCGTGATCGCCGACTTCAGCTTTGGTGGCTGGGGTGAAAATTGGTGCCGGTAGCTTGGCCGCCATTTTGAGTCCAGCGGGCAGGGGGATGCCGCAGATGGCGCCGGTGTCCTGGTAATCTTTCCAGCCGGAACCGATGACATAGCCACGTACCACGGCTTCAATTGGTAGTGGGCGCAGACGTTTGACGACAACGGCGCGGCCGCGAACCTGATCACGCTCATTTTCAGCAACGACGGATTCCGGATCAACGCCAGTCAGCTGGTTAGGTACGATGTGGCCGAGTTTTTCAAACCAGAAATTGGCAACGGCTTGCAGCACTTCGCCCTTGCGTGGAATTGGGTCCGGCAGAATGACGTCGAAGGCAGACAGGCGGTCGGTGGTGATGATCAGCAGCTTGTCGGTGTCGACCGCGTAGATGTCGCGGACCTTGCCCTTGGAGAGCAGTGGCAGGCTGGTAATGGACGACTGGAAAAGAGGAGCGGTCACGGTCTGAGTTCCGAAAGCAAAGTGGTGATTATAAATTAATGTGCGGCTTCGCCTTCTTCGGCGGCGAGTTTCTTGCGCATTAGTCGGGTGCCCCAAGCAACGAGTCCGGCAATGACCGGGATTGAAATTGCTGTGATGACGTCAGTGTTGAGATGGTGGAGATCCTTGGTACCTTTGGCGAGGTATTGCACCAACTGCGAGCCGTAGTAAGTCAGGACGACGACTGAAAGGCCTTCAACGGTTTCCTGCAGGCGGAGCTGGAGTTTGGCCCGGCGATTCATCTGAGCCAGCACTTCCTGATTCTGCCGTTCTAGTTCGATGTCGACCCGCGTACGCAGCAATTGGCTGGTGCGGGCAATGCGAGCCGAGAGGTCTTCCTGACGACGAGAAATGGCGGCGCAGGTATTTAGCGCCGGAGCGAGCCGGCGTTCCATGAAGCCTTTGATCGTTGGGTAGCCGGAAACCCGTGTTTCTTTGAGGTCGATGATGCGTTGCTGAACCAGTCGGTAATAGGCGGCCGAGGCACCGAAACGGAAGTTGGTACTGGCCACTGAGTGTTCGACTTCGGCAGCGAGTTTAGTCAGGTCAGCTAGTACGGCGCGTTCATCTTGTGGGCAGGTGGCTGAAACCATACGGTCGATCAGCATGGCGAGGTCGGCCTCGGCCCGGTTGAGCAGTTTTCCGACCGATTTGGCAATCGGGAAGGCGAGCAGGGCCATGACGCGGTAAGTTTCAACTTCCAGCAGGCGCTGGATGATCCGGCCGGTACGCAGTTTGCCCATGCTTTCATCGAGCACGGTGAAGTGCGAAAAGCCTTTATGGATGCGGAAGTCGGTAAACATCCAGGCGGCTTGCCCGGCAATTAGCGAAATGATGTTGGTGTCGGCTTTGCCGGTGCGTTGGATAATCATCTCTTCCGGGGTGACTGAGCCAGCCGCCAGAAGTTCGACGTGGCTGGCGGCGATCACTTGGCCGGGGATGCTTTGTACCCAGTCAGCCGGGGCGGCTTCGAGAGCCGTTTCGCCAGAGTTCGGTGGGAGTTTTGGCTGGGTGAAGAAGGTGTAGGTTGAGAACTCACCGTGTTGTTCCCACTTGAGCTGGAAGCTGCCCGCATCGATGATCAGATGCGCTGCTTCAGCGCTTGGTTCGACCGGCAAGCCTGTGCGCTCATAAAGCAGACCGATGTGGGTGCGTTCTCCGACCGGGTTTTCTGGATCACGGGTAAAGGCGAGATAGCTGACCAGCGCCGGCGCTTCCAGAGGAATTGGCGGGCGGGTATGCACCTCGTCGTTGAGGCGTTGGCGGAGCGGGTGTTGGGTGAGTTCCACAGGCAAGGCTCAAAAAGTAAAAGGGCCGCAGGAAGCGGCCCTCGAATTTACCGCAAAACGGTGATTATTTGACGATCTGATTCAATTCGCCCTTGGCATAGCGTTCGGCCATCTTGTCGAGCGACATTGCTTTGATCTTGCTGGCTTGGCCGGCGCAACCGAAGGCTTCGAAGCGTGCCAGGCAGATTTTCTTGGCGGCTTCGCGGGCGGGTTTGAGGTAGTCGCGTGGATCAAACTTGCTTGGGTTCTCAAACATGTAACGGCGGATGGCGCCGGTCATTGCCAGACGGATATCGGTGTCGATGTTGATCTTGCGCACACCGTGCTTGATCCCCTTGACGATTTCTTCGACCGGCACGCCGTAGGTTTCCTTCATGTCGCCACCGAACTCGCGGATTTCTGCGAGTAGCTCCTGTGGCACGGAAGACGAACCGTGCATGACCAAATGGGTGTTCGGAATGCGGGCGTGGATTTCGGCGATACGGTCGATCGCAAGAATGTCGCCGGTCGGCTTTTTGGTGAATTTGTAAGCCCCGTGGCTGGTGCCGATGGCGATGGCCAGTGCCTCGCAGTTGGTTTGCTTGACGCAGTCGGCCGCTTGATCTGGGTC
>CAYRBE010000131.1:0-6796 GCA_964422345.1 uncultured Dechloromonas sp. | reverse complement strand
TCGCCGGGGATACGTTCCCCGTCTTTGAAGCTGGTACTGGTCAGTTTCATGAGTGAGTCTCCTATTATTATTCAGCGGCACGGTGTTTGAAGTCGCGTAAGCGAAAGCCGAGAACCCATAGTGTAGCGAAATATGATCCTGCGCCTAGTGGGACAAGCCAGCTCAAATGAATTATTCGTCCAAGAACATCTTTTGCCAGCCAACTTGCCGGGTTGCCCATGGTGAACCAAAGTGCCGCCGCCATGACGATCATTGCGAGTAATAGCTTCAGCGAAAAGATTAACCAGCCCGGTTGGGGCGTGTAGATGCCATGCTGGCGGAGTCCCCGGTAGAGTAGGCCGGCATTCAGGCAGGCGGCAAGGCCAATCGATAGCGCGAGGCCAGCATGTTCTATCCAGCCGATGAAAGCCAGATTCATTATTTGAGTTGCGGCGAGTGAAATCATTGCGATGCGAAGCGGGGTCTTGACGTTCTGCCGGGCATAAAATCCTGGCGCAAGTACTTTGACGAGAATCATCCCAGTCAGGCCAACGGCGTAGGCAAGTAACGCGTTGCGGGTTTGAAAGACATCATCAGCAGAAAATGCACCGTGGAAAAACAGGGTCGAAATCAACGGTATGGCGAGAATGCCCAATGCAAGTGCTGCTGGGGCGGCTAATAAAAGCGTCAAACGCAGCCCCCAGTCAAGTAGCTTCGAGTACTCGGTAAGATTGTCACTGGCGTGATGGCGGGCAAGCGACGGTAACAAAATCGTGCCAAGCGCCGCGCCGAGCATGCCGGCCGGGAACTCCATCAGGCGGTCAGCGTAATACAGCCAGGAGACGCTGCCGGTTTTAAGGAATGAGGCAAAGATGGTGTTGATCAGCAGGCTGATTTGCGACACGGAAACGCCAATCAGTGCCGGGCCCATCAAAGTCAGTATGCGCCGTACGCCCGGGTCAGCCCAAGCTGCCCGCCAGTTGAGGGTTGGTCGCGGCAGCATGCTGATGCGTTTGAGGGCGGGAATCTGGATGGCTAGTTGTAGCAAGCCGCCGAGGAATACCGCCCAAGCCAGAACCAGCACTGGCGGGTCGAAATAAGGTGCGGCAAACAAGGCCATGCCAATGAAGGCAACGTTAAGCAAAACCGGGGTAAAAGCGGGGAGCGCGAAGCGGCTCCAGCTATTAAGAATGCCGCCAGAAAGCGCGACCAGTGACATAAATAGAATATAGGGAAAGGTGATTCTGGTCAGCGTGACGGTTAGTTCAAATTTACCAGCATCTGCAGCAAAGCCGGGGGCGGATACCCAGACCAGCAAGGGGGCAATGGCAATACCGAGGGCGGTAATTGCAAATAATGCCATTGAGAGCAGGGTGGCTACGTGGTCGATCAGCGTGCGCGTGTCTTCATCGCCACGCTTGTTTTTGTATTCGCCGAGAATCGGTACAAAGGCTTGAGAGAAGGCGCCTTCGGCAAACATCCGGCGGAGCAGGTTAGGCAGTTTGAAGGCCACAAAGAATGCATCGGTGGCCAGCCCCGCACCAAAGGTTCGAGCAATGACGAAATCCCGGACAAAACCCAGGATGCGAGATAGCAAGGTCATTCCGCTGACGGTGGCCAGCGCGCGCAACAAATTCATCTAAATCCAGCCGATGGGTGCTAAAGGCGGCATTTTACGCTGTGCAGCAACACCGGTCGAAAACGTCCCTGAAATAAAAATGTTGCACCGCAACAAAAAAGAGTTGACGCCATTTGTTTGATCTATATACTTCGAGTTGTGCACTGCAACAAAAAGTTTTTGCAGACGAAAATCACTTAATTATTCACAAAGGAATTTGCCATGTTTAAAACTAACGAAAAAATTGTTGCCGGTAACCAAGCTGCTGTTGATACCCTTTTGACCATCGTCAATGCATCACTGAACAGCGCTGAGCGCCTTGCCGCTCTGAATCTGAATACCGTTCGTGACTTCGCTGCTGACAGCGCAGCAAACGTTGCTGCCCTGATGGCTGTGAAAGATCCACAAGGCCTGATCGCTTTGCAAAAGACCCTGGCTAAGCCAGCTCTGGAAAAGACCGTTGCTTACTCACGTAACGTTTATGAAATCCTTAACCAGTCTTCAACCGGTCTGGGCGCAATCGTTCAAGGTCAAGCTGCTGATGCCAAGAAGAACTTTGTTGCTGTTGTTGAGCAGTCTTTGAAAAACGCACCAGCTGGTTCTGAGGCAATTGTTGCTGCCGTTAAGTCAAGCTTCGCTGCTGCTGACTCTGCTCTTGAGAATGTGACCAAGGCTGCCAAGCAAGCTACCGCAACGATCGAAGCGGGTGTTGCTTCTGCTAATCAGGCAACTGACAAGCTGATCGCTAAGGCTGCTTAATGTCTGATTGATCGTGGCCTGTTGTTGGGCTGCATTAAAAAACCCGGTGCTTTTTGCCCGGGTTTTTTGTTTTTTGGCGGTGTAGAAATTTCTGGTGGCGCGTTCATTGAATCGCCGCGTATGATTGTGCTCTATAGGATGCAAGAGGCGAGTGCGGTGTGGGTTCGTTAAAACAAAAAGCCCATTCCGAAGAATGGGCTAGCTGTTTTGGTGCCGATGATCGGAATCGAACTGACGACCTTCGCATTACGAATGCGCTGCTCTACCAACTGAGCTACATCGGCACACAAGGCTGACAATGATACAGTAGGCGAGGTTTTCGGGCAAACGTTCGTGGCTTGCTGGGCGCTTAATCTCCTGATGAGCGTGGTTTTGATTTATTGAGGTGGTATGAAATACCTGATTCTTGTCGTATTTATTGTAATCATCTGGCGTATCTGGAAAAAGCGAAATCCTTCTGAGCCAAGGGCACAATCTCCAGTCGCGCCTGAGCCAGAAAAGATGCTGGTTTGTCGGCATTGCGGAGTCCTCTTTCCTGAGAGTGATGGGATGAGTGATCAGACCGGCGATTTTTGTTGCGATGCGCATCACAAGGTGGCAGGTGAGGGGCGTGGGTGATGACTGATTGGTTGGCCACCACGTGGGAAGCTAACTGGCGTTCGTTTCAGTATTTCAATTTCTACCGGCTTATTTTGGCCGGTTTGTTTTTTTTCGCCACGCTATTTCCGCTGGCCTTAAGTGGTTGGTTTAGTTTTCATCCTTCCGCTTTAATGCAGGCCTTGACGCTGGGGTATTGCGCCACAGTGTTTGCCGGCTTATTGATTTCCATCTATTGGCAAAAACGTTTCAATTTCCAGCTGTCCAGTCAGGTGGTCGTTGATGTGCTGGTCGTCAGTCTTCTGATGTTTTCAGCGGGTGGTGTTAGCAGTGGTTTTGGTATTTTGCTTGTGGTTACCCTTGCGTCGGCAAGCCTGGTCGGGCGGGGGCGTTTGGTTCTGTTTTATGCAGCAGTCGCCACGCTCGCTGTTTTGTGTTCGCAAATGTATGGTGTGGTTATTCATGCTTTTGATCCATCCTCTATTTTTCAGGCAGGTTTGATTTCTTCAGGTTTTTTTGCAACTGCAATTCTGGCGCGCTTGTTGGGGCAGCGTGTGATGCTGAATGAGGAACTCGCCCGGCGGCGGGGTGAAGAACTCGAAAATCAGACTTTAATCAGTCAGCGTGTCGTTGAACGGATGCAGGACGGCGTGATGATCGTCGGAAGGGATAGCTGTATTCGACGTTGTAATCCTGTCGCCAAAGCAATGCTTGATTTGCAGGACGATAGCTCTTTTCAGCTGGCAGTGAGTAGTCCGGATCTTGCTCAGGCTTTGCTTCAATGGAGCCAGTTTGGTGGTCTGGAAAGCGTGCCAATATCGGGGGCGAAAGGTATTGAGTTGCAAGCGCGTTTTGAGGCAACGACGAGCTCAAACGGTGAGGTCTTGATCTTTCTTGAGGACATGGGGCGCATCAAGGCCCGGGCGCAGCAACTCAAACTGGCTTCGCTGGGTCGATTGACCGCGAGCATCGCGCATGAGATTCGTAATCCGCTGTCGGCAATCAGCCATGCAGGTGAATTGTTGCGCGAAGAGCGGCGGGGCGAGATTCAAGACCGTTTGCTGAAAATTCTTAATGATAATGTAGTTAGACTCGACCACATCGTAAAAGACGTGCTTGAGCTCGGGCGGCAGAATCGTGCGCAGCCGGAGTTTTTAGAGCTTGAGGTGTTTTGCGCAAATTTTGTTGAGCATTTTGTCGCGGCTGAAGGACTTTCGCCGGGCGTGGTTTGTCTTGAGCCTTCGCCCTCGCTGGAAATCTGTTTTGATCGGGCTCACTTGCATCAGATTTTGTGGAATCTGGTGAGCAACGCGCTGCGTTACTCAACCCGTGGTCCGGCGTCTGTTCGCTTGATACCGCTCGCGACTGATCAGCCGGGAAGGGTAGAATTACATGTGGTCGATGACGGACCGGGTATTGCAAGCAGCTCACGAGAGCAGATTTTTGAGCCGTTCTTCACGACCCATAATCAAGGTACCGGCTTGGGATTGTTTATTGCCCGTGAGTTGTGTGCGGCGAATGGTGCGAGTCTTGAATTGGCGCCATCGGCTGATTGTGGTCACTTTATTCTTGCAGGGAGAAATAATACGTGTCAGTTGCCAGAGTTGAACGACGCCCTCGTGGTGAAATGACCCGTGTCTTGGTGGTCGACGATGAATCGGATATTCGTGAGCTGATCGACCTAACCCTGATCCGCATGGGCTTGTCGGCAACCTGTGTTGGCTCCGTGACTGAAGCAAAGGCTGAGCTTGATGCCGGGCATTTTCATCTTTGTTTGACTGATATGCGGCTCCCCGATGGCGATGGCTTGGATATTGTCCGCCATATCAGTGATCAACATTGCCAGACACCGGTGGCGGTTATTACTGCTTTTGGTAGTGCCGAAAATGCCGTCGCTGCATTGAAGGCGGGGGCCTTTGACTACCTTGCCAAGCCGGTTGGTCTTGATCAGTTGCGGGCCTTGGTTAAGTCCGCTTTGCGTTTGCCTGAGCGCGATCAAGCCAGTGATGACGGGATGTCTGTTTTGGTGGGCGATTCGCCAAGTATGCAGCAGGTCCGGGCGATGATCGAAAAGGTCGCGCGCAGTCAGGCGCCGGTTTATATCTCGGGAGAATCCGGGAGTGGCAAGGAGCTCGCCGCGCGCTTGATCCATTCGCGTAGTGCGCGGGGCGAAAGTAGTTTTGTTCCGGTTAACTGCGGTGCGATTCCAGAGAACCTGATGGAAAGTGAGTTTTTCGGTTATCGAAAAGGCGCTTTTACCGGGGCGGATAGCGAGCGCGATGGTTTTTTTCAGGCCGCCAGCGGTGGAACGCTTTTCCTTGATGAGGTCGCTGATCTGCCACTGGCGATGCAGGTGAAGTTGCTGCGGGCGATTCAGGAGAAACGGGTACGCAAGGTGGGGAGCGTCGCCGAGGAGGCGGTGGATGTCAGGGTGATCTGTGCCACGCACAAAAATCTGAGAGAGTGTGTCGATAAAGGGATTTTTCGTCAGGATTTGTATTACCGCTTGAACGTGATTGAGCTACGCATGCCGCCTTTGCGTGAGCGCCCGGAAGATATTGCACCGCTGGCTGAGTCTATTCTGCTCCGGCAATTGGGGGCAGGGCATCCTGGACTATCTTCTGCGGCATTGAAGGCGCTTGAGCTTTATCGATTTCCCGGCAATGTACGTGAGTTGGAAAATGTTTTGGAGCGGGCCACTGCGCTGGGGGCGGGTGATCGCGTTGAGCTTGAGGACTTGCATCTTGAAGTCGACGAAATGTCCGGGGAGTTGGCCGGGCGCGGTAGTGAAACGCTCGATGATTACCTGAACCGGATTGAGCGTCAGGCTATTCTTGAGGCGCTGCAGAAGACCGATGGTAATCGCACTGCAGCAGCGCGGCAGCTGGGGGTTACCTTTCGCTCCATGCGTTATCGGCTTGAGCGTTTGGGGATCGAATGAGCCTTTGGCTGGACGGTGGCTGGCTGGATGCTGCGGAACACTTGCCGTCTCCCAATTTTGGCGAGCGCCCAGCGGGCGAGCAAGTGTCGCTGGTCGTCGTTCATAACATCAGTTTGCCGCCCGATGAATTTGGCGGCGAATGGGTGGAGCAGTTTTTTTTGAATCAACTCGATCCGCAAGCGCATCCGTATTTTGCAACGATTGCAGCAGCCCAGGTTTCAGCTCATTTTTACATTCGTCGTGATGGTCGGGTGATTCAGTTTGTCGATTGCGATCGTCGCGCCTGGCATGCCGGGTCTTCAGTTTGGTGCGGGCGGGAGAATTGCAACGACTACTCGGTCGGGATAGAGCTTGAGGGAAGCGATAGCGTCGCATTCGCGGACGAGCAATACGCCGCATTGTGGGTAGTGCTCGATGCTTTGCAAGTGCGTTATCCCATCACCCATGTCGCCGGACACAGCGATGTCGCGCCGGGGAGAAAGACTGATCCGGGGCCGTTCTTTGATTGGGATGTGCTGCGTCAGCGTTATCCGACATTGGCTTTGCCGCCAGAGGTTTCGGCTTAACTGATTTTTGGTTTTTCGCTTTTTGGCGTGTGCACCGTAGCATTCAAAATTAATGCTGGTTGTGCAATCAGGCAGCAATAAAAAACGGCCACCCGCAGGTGACCGTTTGTTTAATCCGCTGCGGAAATTAAGCGTCTTTGAAGATGCCCATTTCGAACAGTTCGCGCTTGAGAACCAGTTCGCGCGGCATTTTTTCGCCCATTTTGTCGAACCACTCTTTGTGGCCAGCCAGTTCGGTTTTCCAAGCTTCCGGGTCGATCTGGCTTAGGGCTTCGAAGTCATCCTTGTCGATGTCGCGACCGGCCCAGTCGATGTCCTCACACTTCGGCATCCAAC
>CAYRBE010000130.1:5059-6837 GCA_964422345.1 uncultured Dechloromonas sp. | reverse complement strand
CGCAGAATGGACAATATTATGCGCGAGCCTTTTGATCAATCTCGCAACGAAACAAAGCCCACTCTTTAAATGAAATTTCCTTCACTACCGGCAAACGTCGCTCAACACCCCGCCGGCGATCACGCCAGCCATTAGGCGGGCCCAGCTCGCGATCCCGTCGATCATCAATTTTTCGTTTGTTATTCAGTATGCTCATGATTTACTGCGCCAAATAACCCAAGATGAATGTTTGCTCGGCTCCAATATAGCCCCCTTAAATTATTGGGGCAGTGAAATAAATCACACTCACTACAACTTTATGAATGACTCAGACTGAATGTCCCGACTGAAACAAAATCCTGCATTGGTTACTGAGCGTGGGACCCGGATTGCCTTAATTTTTGCTTTAACTGCCCGGCGACTGTCGGATTTCTACGAACACGACCAATGGCTAAGCGAAGCACAGGGCGCCAGTCTCGCTGCCGACTGGCTGAGTCGCACATCGAGCCAGATGCCGCGTCAGGAACGCCTGCAACTTTCAGCCCTAAGCGACCAGCTGGCGCGCGAAATCAGCACGACATTGTCACGTGAAGCCGGCTTATTCACCGCACATGAAATGACCGAAGCGCTAGACCCAAACTACCACTCGGAAATCGCCGAATCACTCATGGCTGAGTGTGAGCGCTTATTCAAAACGCTAAACCCGGAAAGTTAGCAACAAAAAAGCCCTGTTTTCACAGGGCTTTTTCTAAAAACCACCACTTAGGTATATTTCAAAATGGGATGTCATCACCCAAATCATCAAACGATGGTTTTGGTTTGTTCTTCGGTGGCGCTGGTGAATAATCGGTCGGCTCGCTATCGTAACCACCAGAGGAGGCCGGCGCGCCCATGCCCTGACGGGAACCCAGCATTTTCATTTCATCACCACGAATTTCAGTCGTATAGCGCTCCTGACCGTCCTTATCCGTCCACTTGCGCGTCCGGATACTGCCTTCAATATAAACCTGCGAACCTTTTTTCAGATACTGACCGCAAATTTCAGCCAGTTTTCCAAAGAAGGAAACACGGTGCCATTCGGTTAGCTCTTTTTTCTCACCGGTCTGCTTATCCTTCCAGTTTTCACTGGTTGCCACGGTGAGATTGCACATTGCCTCACCACTCGCGGTGTAGCGAACTTCGGGATCTTTACCCAGATTCCCAAGGATGATTGCCTTATTGACTGATGCCATGCCCCATCTCTCCTAAGCGGTTTGAGTCGCAGCGGCGGTCACGCGCCGTTGCGGAAAATTCATTGTATTTGCCACGGCCAGCCAAACCAGCATCAGCCCGGCGCAGGTCGCAAAAACAGCATTATCGCCGAAATTCTGCGCGATATATCCACCACCCGCTCCGCCAATGAACAAACCCAGCGCCTGCGTTGTGTTGTATACCCCAAGCGCAGCGCCCTTGGCTGCGGGATGTGCTGTGCGCGAAACCAGTGAAGGCAGCGTCGCCTCAAGTACATTGAAGGCAACGAAAAAGAGCAGCAACCACAGGCCCAGCGACCACAAACTCTGGCCAAAAAAGAACAGGCCAACCTGAACGACGACCAGCAAGGCAATCGCCGCCCGGAAGATTGGTGACATCTTGTCCTTACGCTCGGCCGCAATGATCGCCGGAACCATGATGGCGAAAGAAACCAGCACGGCGGGCAGATAAACCTTCCAGTGAGCCGCTGCCTCAAGGCCGCCATGATCAATCAAGGCATGCGGCAAGACGACAAACATTGCCATCTGGACCATGTGCAAAATAAAAAT
>CAYRBE010000130.1:0-4959 GCA_964422345.1 uncultured Dechloromonas sp. | reverse complement strand
AGGTTATCGCCCCCGGGCAAGGTTTTCGCAAAGACTGAAAACACCGGCAGGATAAGAAACAAGCCAAGCATGCGCAGGGCAAAAATAGCTGCAAGTGAAGCACCGGCGCGGCGCTCCTCTGGACTCATACGATCAATGGGGGGAGACATAAGTAGTGTGCTTTGTTGCAATGCAGCGAAAAGGGAAATATTAGCAGGTTTATGCCCTTCCCCGGCGTGAGCATGGGTGTACAAACAAAGCATCCGGTTAAACTTAACCACCCCCATGCCAGTATTCAACCATGCGTCTTCTTTACTTTGCCCTATTCGTCTTTATCACCGGTTGCGCTACCGTCATTGGCACTATCCAGCTAGACGAACGTTACGGCAGCCCTGACCCAAGCCGCTTTGATCACCCAAGCAGCGCTAGCAGCAACGCCCCAGACTACTGGACTGAGGTTCGCCCCGTGCTCGATCAACGCTGCGTCAGTTGTCATGCCTGCTATGACGCACCTTGCCAACTCAATCTAAGCAGCTACGAAGGCTTAACCCGCGGCGCCAATCCAACAGATGTTTACGCCGCAGTTCGCGTCACCGCTGCAGAACCAACCCGACTCAACTTTGATGCACTGAGCAATGCTGACTGGCGGAAAAAAGGGTTTTTCCCGGTACTGAATGAGCGCAAACAGATTTCAGAAGGTAACCGCGAAGGTGGCGTCCTGTATCGCCTGCTCAGCATGAAGCAGCTTTCGCCTGGCCCCAAGACCGGCCCAATTACCAACAAAGATCTGGATTTCTCACTCAATCGCGACCAAATCTGCGTTCGCGCAGAAGGCCTCAATGAGTACGCCGCCAGCCACCCAGAACGTGGCATGCCGTTTGGTCTGCCTGCATTAAACAATCAGGAACATCAGACCCTCAGCCGCTGGATCGAAGCCGGCGCGCCCTATGCGCCACCACCGCCACTACCCGCCACACTATTGAAGCAGGTCAATGACTGGGAGCTGCTGCTCAATGGAAACACCCCAAAAGAACAGCTCACGGCCCGCTACATTTACGAACATTGGTTTGCCGGACAATTCTTTTTTGCTGAAGCACCGAATCGTTACTTCCAGATCGTTCGCAGCAAAACTGCGCCAGGACAAGCTATCGACTTGATTGCAACACGCCGCCCCTATGACGCACCAGGAACGAACCGTGTTTACTACCGCCTGCGCTACACAGAAGCAAGCCAAGTTGCAAAAACCTATCTGCCGATCCAGCTCGACCCCAGCCGAATTCAGCGTATTAAAAACTGGTTCCTGACACCCGACTACCCCGTTGCCAAGTTGCCGAGCTACCACCCGAAAGAAGCCTCAAATCCATTTATCACCTTCCAGGATTTACCAATCGACGGGCGCTACCGCTTCATGCTGGATGAAGCCCAGTTCATTCTCGGCGGATTCATGAAAGGCCCCGTCTGCCGTGGACAAGTCGCACTCAACGTTATCAACGACCACTTCTGGATCGGATTCGTAGCCCCCAATCCGCTAGAAAATGAAGCAACAAAGAAGTTATTAACCAACCAACTAAGCGACCTGCAGCTTCCCGCAGAACACGAAAGTAACGCCGGATTACTCGATTGGCGACAGTACGCAAAGCTTGAAAATGCTTACCTCGAAGCCAAACGCGACGCGATGACGGAAATCAGCAAGAAGGCCCCGCCCAACCTATCGCAATTATGGGATGGTGACGGCACAAATCCGAATGCGGCGCTGACTGTCTTCCGCCACTTTGACAGCGCATCGGTGATGCAAGGCTACGTTGGCGAACGCCCGCAAACCATGCTCATCTTGGGCTACCCCCTATTGGAGCGAATGCACTACCTGCTACTCGCCGGCTTCGACATCTTTGGCAATACCGGCCACCAACTCACCACCCGCCTTTACATGGACTTCCTGCGCATGGAAGGCGAGCTCACTTTCCTGAATCTGCTGCCTCTCAATGATCGGCAAGCCGTCCGCAATTACTGGTATCGCGGCCGTGAAGCCAATACAGGAGACTTCCTCAGCAATGCCGCAAAATACTTTCCTCAGGAAACCGGCATTCAATACCACAGCAAAGACAGTCTCAGCGAACTCTACAAAGCAGTCCAACAACGCGCAGCACCGATACGCAATCCCGCACTAGACTGGAAAAACGCAGAAGCCCCCACACCTCAGATCGTCGCGCAAATAAAGCGGCTCGGCACAATCCATGGCATTCCCGCATCGATCATGCCCGAACAAAGCCTACTCCTGATTCGCCAGCCTGATGACCAGTTAAAAATTGTCTCGCTGGTCCGAAACAGCGCCCACAGCAACGTCGCGCAACTCTTCGGTGAAGACTCACGCCGCATCCCAAAGGAAGATGAACTACTCGCCTTGAATGGCGTGACGGGTGCTTATCCAAATGCACTTTTCATCGTCAGTCCCGAACAACTGGCCGAATTCACCAATGAGGTCGCCAAGCTACGGAAGCCCGCCGATCTGTCAAAACTTGCCGACCGCTTCGGAGTAAGGCGTACAGATCCCGCCTTCTGGCCGCTCAGCGACGCTTTACACAAAGAGTGGCAACGCATAGCGCCCCGCGAAGCCGCCATTCTCGATTACAGCAGACTGGAAAACTTCTGATTTGGTTTTTGCCTTTTTAGCCGGTGCACCGTAGCACTCGCCGCCTTGCACACCGAATGCGGCGCTGCTGCCGGCAAATAGATAAGCAATTGTCGGCCTGACGACAGTAAGAGTGGCACCTGAGCACTACAGTCCAGAACGACTGTTTTTCCACTTTTAAGGCTAATCATGAAAATTCAATGGCGAGTATGTCTTGGGGCGCTGCTCTCTAGCGCTGCGCTTTTAACACTTACGCCAGCGATGGCGCAGTCCAACCCAATCAAGATTGGTCAATCGCTACCTTTGAGCGGCCCACTGACAGAGTTAGGCACCGAGTACCGGGACGGCGCCCAGGCTTACCTAAAATGGGTTAACAGCAAAGGGGGCGTACATGGCCGGCAAATCGAACTGATTACGCTGGATGATGGCTACGTGGTCGACAAGTCACTGGCCAACGCCAAGCAGTTGATCGACGGAGACAAAGTACTGGCTTTGCTGGGCATGTTTGGCAGCGCCAACTATGGCGCAATGATGCCGCTGATCAACGAACGCGCCATTCCATCGCTGGCACCTTACACCGGATCTGACGAGTTGCGCGCCGAAAAATCGCCGAGCACTTTCTGGCTGCGCGCCAGCTATGGCGACGAGGCAGAAAAGATTATCGACCAGCTGACCACGCTGGGCATCGTGCGGATTGCCGTGTTTTACCAGAATGATGCTTTTGGCAAGGCAGGCCTGACCGGCGTCGAAAATGCCTTGACGAAACGCAAGCTGAAACTACTGGGCAGCGGTGAATATGACAAGGCGAAAAATGATGTCAGCGGCGCGGTCAAGGCAATCACTGCACTCAATCCGCAAGCTGTGGTGATGATCAGCACTTACAAACCCACGGCTGCCTTTGTCAAACAAATGAAAGCAGTCGGTCAGACCGCCCAGTTCTTTGCATTGTCAGTGGTCGGCTACAAAGCATTGTATGAAGAACTTGGACGTGACGTAGTCGGCATCGCCATCTCACAAGTCGTACCCTATCCGTGGAGCGGCACCACACAGGTGGTACGCGAACTAAACGCATTGCCAAAGGCATACCAACCCGCCAGCGGCATCACCTACACCGCACTTGAAGGCTATCTGGCAGCCCGCGTTCTGGTCGAAGGCCTCAATCGGGCGGGGCCACAACCCAGCCGTGAAAAGCTACTCAGCGCACTGGAAAGCATGCGGCCTTACGACTTGGGCGGCTTCACCGTCAACTATGACAACAAGACGCATACCGGATCGCACTTTGTTGAACTAACCATCGTTGGTAACAGCGGCCGCCTGATGCGCTGAGTTTATTCGCTTCTTTCCGAGCCGCCACACTCGGCACCGGCCATCGGTGCGGCATCGCTGACTAACGATGCCGCACCTCATCTATGCGTCGCATTACTGGCCTGTTTTGCGTATAGTTTCCCTCCCCCCCAATCGATAGCAGAACAACAA
Source organism: uncultured Dechloromonas sp. (assembly GCA_964422345.1). GTDB lineage: Bacteria > Pseudomonadota > Gammaproteobacteria > Burkholderiales > Rhodocyclaceae > Azonexus. The sequence continues at coordinate 875 of CAYRBE010000130.1, read as the reverse complement.
TGGAAACCCTCCGCATTCGCGGTGCGCGCACTCACAATTTAAAAAATATCAACCTCGATCTGCCGCGCAATCAGCTCATCGTGATTACCGGATTGTCCGGCTCGGGTAAGTCCTCACTTGCCTTTGACACCTTGTATGCCGAGGGTCAGCGGCGCTACGTTGAATCGCTCTCGGCTTACGCCCGGCAGTTTTTGCAGTTGATGGAAAAGCCGGATGTTGATCTGATCGAAGGCCTATCGCCCGCCATCTCCATCGAGCAAAAAGCCACCTCGCACAACCCGCGTTCGACAGTGGGCACGGTGACTGAAATCCACGATTACCTGCGCCTGCTCTTTGCCCGCGCCGGTACGCCGTATTGCCCGGAGCACAACCACGCCCTCGAAGCGCAAACCGTTTCGCAGATGGTTGATCATGTGCTGGCGCTACCCGCCGAAACCAAGCTGATGATCCTTGCCCCGGTGGTCGCCAACCGCAAGGGCGAGCAGGTCGATCTGTTTGCCGAACTCCGCGCCCAAGGCTTTGCCCGAGTCCGGGTCGATGGCACCGTCTATGAACTCGATGCCGTCCCCAAACTGAGCAAATCGCAAAAACACACGATTGATGTCGTGGTCGACCGCCTGAAAATCCGCGAAGACATGCGCCAGCGGCTGGCTGAGTCGTTTGAAACGGCCTTGCGCCACGCCGATGGCCGGGCCATTGCGCTGGAGATGGACGGCGGCAAGGAACACATGTTCTCGGCCAAATTCGCCTGCCCGATCTGTTCGTATGCCTTGCAGGAACTTGAACCCCGGCTGTTTTCGTTCAACAATCCAATGGGTGCCTGCCCGAAATGCGACGGGCTGGGAGTGATCCAGTTTTTCGACCCCAAGCGCGTC
>CAYRBE010000129.1:0-6848 GCA_964422345.1 uncultured Dechloromonas sp. | reverse complement strand
GTGCCGCGTTGGGCGAGCGGAGCAGGGCGGCGGCAAGGGCAGATTCGCGTTCATCCAGCCCGTGCGGCCATTTGCCGAACAACTTACGGCTCATCGCTCCAACACCGACCAGTTCGCCCCGGAAGCTGACCAGATTGAGGTAGGCCTCAACGATCTGGCGCTTGCTCCAGAACCCCTCCAGGCGGAGTGCTACGGTGGACTGGCTTATTTTGCCAAAAATGCTTCGTCGGCCGCGTTGCAGGCCATCTTCGTCAATCAGCCCGGCGAGTTGCATGGTTAGTGTGCTGGCCCCACGCGTTTTGCCACCCCAGAAGTTGGTCCACGCCGCCTTGCCTGCTGCTTGCCAATCGACGCCATCGTGCTCCATGAAGCGCTTGTCTTCGGAAACAATTACGGCACGGATCAAGGCTGGTGATATTTCATCCAGCGCTACCCAATCGCCCCGGCGTACGGTTCTGTCGATTCGCAGTTGATGCAACGGCCGGCCATCGCGGGCGAGTAGGGTGGCATCGGACGGTGTGTAGGCCGCTTTGATCTCAGAAAATGCAGGTAGAGAAAATGCCGGCGGCGCGGCGGCGAGCCAGAGTGCGATGGAGAGAAAAGTTACGTTGAGGAATGACACGGAGGTGGCGTCGGTTAGGAAGGTGGATGGTACATGAATGGCGTCGCTTCACTATTTCGAAATAGTTTGTCGAAGTATGCTGGATTCCTAATGTTTGCCATGCTAATCTGATAAAGCTCAACTTGAATTGTGGATTCGAGGCCTGCAGTGGCCTATGGAAATTTGACCCTTCGCTTGTCGTTTCTGGCTGCCCTCTTGTGGAGTGCAGTGTTAGGCTTGTCGCTGGTCTGGAATCTGAACAAAGCCAGTGATCAGGCGATGTTGATGGCGTATTCAGAAGCTCGCGCCAACCTGAATAAAGACATCACTTTCAGGCGCTGGGGAACGATGCACGGTGGTGTTTATGTGCCGATTACCGAGGCACAGAAGTCTGTTCCGTGGTTGTCGCATGTGCCCGGACGCGATGTCACAACGAACGATGGCCGCCAACTTACTCTGTTGAATCCAGCGTCGATGTTGCGGCAGATGATGGATGCCTATGCAGAAGAATATGGCATTCGTGGCCGGATTACCGGTCTCAAATATCTGAATCCCGGCAATGCGCCGGATGACTGGGAGCGCCAGCAACTTGAGGCGTTTATCCGGGGCGAGAAAAAAGAAGTTTGGGAGGTGGCCAAGATCAATGGTCAGCCAAACTTGCGCTATTTACGCGCCATGTTCATGGACCCGGGGTGCGACAAATGTCACGCTATTCTCGGCTACAAAACAGGTGACATGCGTGGTGCAACCGGTTTGAATCTGCCGCTCGCACCTTATCTCGCACAGATTGCGGAAACGCAGGTGCAGCTTGGGATTAGTCATAGCATTATCTGGTTGATTGGACTGGTGGGCATAATCTTGGGCAGCAGAGTTTCGTTGCGCTGGGATCGTGAGCGGGAAAAAGCTCAACTTGAATTGTTGCATCATCGTGACAATCTCGAATCGCAGGTCAAAGAACGTACGCTGGCACTCTCTATTGCCAAGGAAGCGGCAGAGGCGGCCAGTCGAGCGAAGAGCACTTTCTTGGCCAATATGAGTCACGAGTTGCGTACGCCAATGAACGGCATCATGGGGATGGTCGATCTGGCGCTGCGGCGAACGACTGATGAAAAGGCGAAGCTGCAACTGGGTAAGGCCAAACAGTCATCGCAAATACTATTGGCGGTGATCAACGACATTCTTGATATCTCAAAAATCGAAGCGGAGCGGCTGGTCCTCGAAAACACTGAGTTCAAGCTCGGTGAGGTGCTGGAAAATGTTAGCAGTCTGATATCTGTGCGGGTTGCCGAAAAAGGCTTGGCGCTAAATATTGAAGTGCCACCAGCGTTGGAGAGTCAGGCCCTGCAAGGTGATCCACTGCGTCTGGGGCAGGTGCTGCTCAATCTGGCAGGGAACGCAGTCAAATTCACTGCTGAGGGGGCCGTCACTATTCGTGTTCGTGCGGTTGAGGAAAGTTTGAGTGCCGTCCTGCTGCGTTTTGAGATTGAGGATACGGGGATTGGTATTTCGCTCAACGACCAGCGTAAATTGTTCATGGCATTTGAGCAGGCTGACGGCTCAATGACTCGTAAATACGGTGGCACGGGTCTTGGCTTGGCGATCTGCAAGCAACTGTCACATTTAATGGGCGGTGAGGTGGGTATTGAAAGCGTGCCCGGTGAGGGCAGTGTCTTCTGGTTTACTGCACGATTGGGGAAACTTGATGCGCCCCTTGCTCACGCCTCCGTCAGTATTAAATCAAATGGTGCAGAAGCTCGATTGAAACAGGAGTTTGCTGGAGCGCGGGTTCTCTTGGTTGAGGATGAACCGATTAATCAGGAAGTTTCGCGTTGCCTGTTGGAGGATGCCGGATTTGTGGTCGATCTGGCTGAAGATGGTTTGGAAGCGCTTGATAAAGCAAAGAGCAGCCGATATGTCCTGATTCTGATGGACATGCAAATGCCGAAAATGAATGGCATCGACGCCAGCAAGGCAATCCGGCATGAGTCGCTCAATATGCGTACACCGATCATCGCGATGACAGCGAATGCCTTTGATGAGGATAAAAAAAGCTGTCTCGATGCGGGTATGGACGACCATATCGGGAAGCCGGTTAATCCGGACCGGCTATTTGCAACGCTGCTCAGGTGGCTGCTTGAGCCGAGGTGATTGGTTTTGGCTGTGCAGTGCGCGCCGTAAGAGCCAAACAGGGGGCGTAGCCTGCGGGTGTTTTGTGAGAAGAACCGAATAAATCTAACGCCAGCGTTTATATCTGTATCGCCTGAATTTTTTAAGCCGGCTGCTTATCTCTTGCCATCAGCCTATACTGAGTTTGCGCCTGCATTTGCTGGTGCTTATCTGGAGCAAAATCATGGCTGGTAAAATCGTCAAGAAAAATAAGGAAGTAAAGAAGCAGGCAGCGCTAAGCCCGAAGGAAAAGAAAAACGCCAAGCAAGCCAAAAAGCATGCTTCGGATATCGTACCGATTATTCCTCGTTAAACTGCTGTGTTATGTATTGCTGGAGCGCCGGGTATTGAGAAATACCCGGCGTTTGCTTTTGTTTAATCGGTTTTTGCCTTTTTTGGCTGTGCACCGTAGCACTGTCCGTTGGCTAGCCTTGCGCTATGCTCAACGCTACTTGTTCCGCTACCTTGATGCCATCTACCGCCGCCGACAAAATTCCCCCGGCGTAACCGGCACCTTCGCCGGCTGGATAGAGACCACGCGTGTTCAGGCTCTGACATTCGGCATTGCGCGTGATGCGGATTGGTGAGGAGGTGCGGGTTTCGACCCCGGTCAGTACCGCATCAGCCATTGCAAAGCCGCGAATCTGCTTGTCGAAAGCTGGAATTGCTTCGCGCAGTGCGTCAATCACGTAAGGCGGGACGCAACTTGATAGGTCGGTCATGTGCACGCCGGGCTGGTAAGAGGGATCAACCTCGCCAAGCGCGGTGGATGGCCGGCCAGCAAGGAAGTCGCCAATCCGCTGGGCTGGCGCACGGTAATTGCTCCCGCCCGCGACAAAAGCAGCGGACTCCCATTGCCGCTGAAAATCGATCCCGGCCAGCGGGTTGGTTTTGTAGTCACCGGGAAAATCTGAGGGGTTCACATTGACCACCAGCGCCGCGTTGGCATTGCGCTCGGCACGTGAGTACTGGCTCATGCCGTTGGTCACGACGCGGCCTTCTTCCGAGGTCGCAGCAACCACCTGACCGCCCGGACACATGCAAAAACTGTAAGCTGAACGGCCATTGGCGCAGTGATGCACCAACTTGTAATCGGCTGCGCCGAGTAGCTCATTCCCGGCATTGGGGCCGAAGCGGGCTTTGTCGATCAAGGCTTGCGGGTGTTCAACCCGGAAGCCGATCGAGAATGGCTTAGCTTCGATATAAACACCTTGCTCATGCAGCATCTGGAAGGTGTCACGGGCGCTGTGGCCGATGGCCAGCACCACATGTGGGCTGGTAAGCGTTTCACCATCGGCCAGCGTTACGCCCAGCACTTGCCCGTTTTCAATATTGATCCGCTCAACTTTGCTGCCGAAGCGAATTTCGCCACCGAGCCCGGTAATCGTCGCCCGCATGTTTTCGACCATCTTGACCAGGCGGAAGGTGCCGATGTGCGGCTTGCTAACGTAGATAATCTCTTCCGGCGCGCCGGCTTTGACGAACTCTTCCAGCACCTTGCGGCCGTGGTGTTGCGGGTCTTTGATCTGGCTGTAGAGCTTGCCATCTGAAAAAGTGCCGGCACCGCCTTCACCAAACTGGACGTTGGATTCCGGATTCAGCTTGTTGTTGCGCCACAGGCCCCAGGTGTCCTTGGTCCGTTCGCGCACGGCTTTGCCGCGTTCGAGGATGATCGGCTTGAAACCCATCTGAGCCAGAATCAGCCCGGCCAGCAGGCCGCAAGGGCCGGTGCCGATGACGATAGGGCGTGCCTCCAGCTTAGTCGGTGCCTGCACCACATATTTGTAAGCAGTATCCGGCGTGGGGTTGATATGGCTGTCGTTGTTAGCGGCCTTGAGGCGCTTGAGCACAGCGGCTTCGTCCTTGAGTTCAACGTCGAGGGTGAAGACAAAAATGATCGCAGATTTTTTGCGGGCGTCGTGGCCGCGGCGGAAAACCGTGAAACTCAGGAGTTCGTCCGGGGCGATGGCCAGTCGTTCGATGATGGCGTTACGCAGATCATCGTCAGTATATTTTTTGAGCGGGAGCTTGATTTCGGTGAGGCGCAGCATGGTGTCTATCCGTGGGGGCGCTTAAAGGGAGGCATATTTTATCGCGACCCTTAGGTTAAGCTTCGATGATGTCAAAAATTACCCTTGCCCAATTATTCTCCCAAGGCCCGTTCATGCGCTTCTGGGGGGCGCGTGTTGCCGGCACCATGGCGCAGCAGATGCTGATGGTTGCTGTCGCCTGGCAGATGTACGACATCACCGACAGCGCCTGGGATCTCGGCTTGGTCGGGCTGTTTCAGTTTGTTCCCGCCTTGTTGCTGACTTTGCCGGCCGGGCATGTGGTTGATCGCATCCGGCGCAGCCGGGTGTTTGCCTTGGCGATTTTGTTGCAGGGTTTGGTGGCTTTGTTGCTTCTTTGGGCTACTTTGGGAAATTTTGCTTCGCGTGAGTTGATTCTCGGCGTATCGATTGCGCTGGGTGTGGCGCGTGCTTTTCAGATGCCAGCGCAGCAGGCAATTATTCCCCTGCTGGTGCCGCTGGAAATGCTTGAGCGGGCGGTCACGCTGGGCAGTATTGGGATGCAGGCGGCGGTCATCTGCGGCCCGGCCATTGGTGGCTTGATCTACGTAGGCGGGGCAGACTACGTCTACGTTACTTGCAGTGTGCTGTTGCTGATGGCCTATGCCTTGGTCTGGGGCTTGGGTGAGCGTCACGAACCATCGAAAGAAACAGCAACGCTACGTTCTATGCTGGCTGGAGTGGCCTATGTTTGGCAGAACAAACTCTTGCTCGGGGCAACCACGCTCGATCTGTTTGCGGTTCTGCTCGGTGGAGCAACGGCACTTTTGCCGATTTACGCCCGAGACATTCTCCATACCGGGCCGGAAGGTTTGGGTCTGCTTCGCGCTGCACCGGCCGTAGGAGCCTTGTTAATGGCTGCAGCGATGTTGCGCTGGCCGATTCATCGCCGGGTGGGGCATTTGCTCTTCGGTAACGTCGCGGCTTTTGGGCTGGCGATGATCGTGTTCGGTTTGTCCGAGCACTTTATTCTCTCGCTGGTCGCGCTGGTGATTAGTGGCGCGGTCGATAACGTCAGCGTGGTCATTCGCCTGACCCTGATGCAGGCCGAAACACCTAACGAGATTCGCGGTCGGGTATCGGCGGTCAATTCCATCTTTATCGGCGCGTCAAACCAGTTGGGTGAGTTTGAATCCGGCGCTACGGCGGCGCTAATGGGGCCGGTAGGTTCGGTGGTCATGGGCGGGGTCGGAACCTTGCTGATCGCCGCCGGGTGGTTTCGCTTGTTTCCAGAGCTCGCCAAGCGTGACCGACTGGTTGAGGCAAAATCTGCCTGATTAAAACACCAGCATCGACCGCAGCGAGAAGATGCTGGCGTGGTTGCGGTTGGGGGCGAAAGCCGGGTTGCGGATGTACTGAATATCCGGCGTCAGGAAGAGGCCGGGGAGCAGGCTGATGGTGCAGTAGGCTTCGAGCGTGTCCTGCTTGTGTTCCAGCGCCCGGCCGGGCAGGCTAACTTTCTGGTTCAGGCTGCCGAAGGCAAGGCCAATCTGATCGCCGGCATCGCGTTTGAACGGGTTATTCCAGGCTAGGCCTAGCGCATAGCTGCGTTTGCTGTTATCTGATTGGTCTTGGCTGGCATTGGACCGGGCAAAGATCGCCCAGCTATCCGAAATGTTCTGCATGGCGTTGAGCGACCAGCCTTTGCTTGCAGTTTTGCCATCCATCGCCGGGGCGTCATAGAGGGTCAGCGAATATTGCGCCTCACCGAGATTTTTGAATTTTGGTTTCCACTGGATGTAGCCAAGATGTGAGTAGGGGCTGTTGCTAAATCCACCGGCCGGACGTTTGCCGCTATCTTCCTTGTTAACGCTTTGCTCGCCGATCAGGATTTGCAAGCTTTTCGTCGCGTTGAACTGGAGATAGGCGCCGATCCCGGTGGCGGCGTAGCTAGATGAACCATTGGCCGAAAAAATATTATTGACGAAATTGATCTGCTGGTCGGCAAGGTAGTCGTTGCTGTCAAAGTTGAAGAACGAAAATTGGCCGACTGCGATGGCGAATCTTTCACC
>CAYRBE010000128.1:0-6861 GCA_964422345.1 uncultured Dechloromonas sp. | reverse complement strand
GAACAACACAATATTCCAGTTGATATGAAGCACAAGCAGGGCGGTTCGCCATATTCGATGGACGCCAATCTGCTGCATATTTCTTACGAAGGCCGTCACCTCGAAAACCCGGCAGCTGAGGCCGAGGAATCAATGTGGCGCTGGACGGTTTCTCCGGAAGCCGCGCCGGACAAGGCTGAATACCTTGATATTGAATACGAGAACGGTGACATTGTCGGCCTGAATGGCGCGCGCATGAGCCCGGCGACTGTGTTGGCAACGCTGAACAAAATGGGTGGCGCACATGGTATCGGCCGTCTTGATTTGGTCGAAAACCGTTACGTCGGCATGAAATCACGTGGCTGCTACGAAACCCCGGGCGGCACGATTATGCTGCGGGCGCACCGCGCTATCGAGTCAGTCTGTCTCGACCGCGAAGTGGCTCACCTCAAAGATGATCTGATGGCCCGTTACGCCAGCCTGGTGTACAACGGCTATTGGTGGAGCCCGGAGCGTATTGCACTGCAGACCTTGATCGACCACACACAAACTGTCGTCAATGGCTTTGTCCGGGTCAAACTGTACAAGGGTAATGTGATCGTTGTGGGTCGTGACTCGAAGACTGATTCACTGTTCGATCCAACCATCGCGACCTTCGAGGATGATGCGGGTGCTTACGACCAGAAAGACGCAGCCGGCTTCATTAAGCTGAACGCACTGCGTCTGCGTATTGCCGCTAATCTGCGCGCCAAGAACGGTAAGGCTTAAGCGATGGACGGCACCCTGTTCGGCTTTACCGAGGAGCAAATTGCGGATTTTGGCGCAACTTGGGGTGTGGGTGCCTTCATTTTGTTCATGTTGTTCATTATTGGCGAGATTGCATTCAAGTCTAAAGCGGGCAAGACCGGGACGTTTGTTCTGTTCTTTGTGCTGGCTTTCGGCATGGTCGGATTTATCGCCAAAGCAATTATTCAAAAAATGTGGGGTATTTAAATGTCGCAATACGACAATGTTTCCGTAGTCAAAAAAGCCAATGTTTATTTTGATGGCAAGTGCGTTAGCCACACCGTTGTGTTGGCCGATGGCACCAAAAAAACCGTCGGCGTCATTCTGCCGTCTAGCCTGACCTTCAATACCGGCGTGCCGGAAATCATGGAAGGTGTTGGCGGTGCTTGCCGCGTCAAGCTCAAAGGCGAGAGCGAATGGACAAGCTATGGCGATGGCCAGTCATTCAATGTGCCGGGTAATTCTTCCTTCGAGATTTCAGTCGCCGAAGGCGAGGCTTATCACTACGTCTGCCATTTCGAGTAATCACCATGCCCAGTTTTGATTTCACCTCTGAAGTCGATATGGCAGCGTTGAAAAACGCGGTTGATATCACTTCACGCCAGATTGACAATCGTTACGACTTCAAAGGCACGACAGCCAAATTGGAGTTGAATGAAAAGGATAAGGTCATCACGATTTGGGGTGACTCTGACTTTCAGCTTGATCAAGTTAAAGATCTGCTTTTTCCAGCAATGGAGAAAAAAGAGAAAGAGAGCGTCAAGCGCTTGGATCATCAGAAGGTGATTAGTGTTTCCGGCAATAAGGTTAAGCAGGAAATGAAAATCAAGAACGGGATTGAATCAGAGTTGGCGAAGAAAATCGTCAAGCTGATCAAGGATGGCAAAGTTAAGGTTCAGGCTTCGATTCAGGGTGATGAGGTTCGCGTCCAAGGCGCTAAGCGCGACGATCTGCAAGCCTGTATTGCTCTGGTGACCAAGACGATTACTGATTATCCGATCAAGTACGGTAATTTCCGCGATTGATCACAGGCATTTTCGAATGCTACGGTGCACTGCCTAAAATAGGCAAAAACCAAAAACCGGGCAGCGTAAGCTGACCCGGTTTTTTTATGGCTGCGTTAATTGCGGCTCAGTCCGGCGATCCATACCGAGTAAATCTGTTCAGCTAGGCGCCGCATGCCCGCTAGGTGCTGGGCAGTTTCGGCCTGCATTTGGCTTGGGCTTTGAATGGCAACATGGTTAGGTGTTGACGCTGCTTCGTCGGCCCATTGGGCGCACCATTCAATAATCATTTCCGGAGTCATTTCAACGTGACACTGCATCGCCAGATGTGGCCCAAGGGCAAACATCTGATTGCTGCAGTGCCGGTTTGAAACCAGCAGTTGAGCCTGCTCAGGCAGGCTGAAGGTTTCGCCATGCCAGTGGAAAACGCTAACTGGTTGGCCCGCTAACTCGCCGAGCCAATGCTGGCTTGCCGGATTGGTGGCGCTGCTGACGCTACCCCAGCCGATTTCCTTGATCGGGTTGGCGGTGATTTTTCCACCAAGCGCCTTGCTGATGAGTTGTCCACCGAGGCAATGGCCAATTACCGGGATGTTTTTTGCCGCCGCATCACGAATCAAGGCGCAAACTTCGTCGATCCACGGTAGTGGATCATTAACGCTCATCGGGCCGCCCATGAAGCACAGGCCAGCGTATTGATCAGCCGTGGCAGGTATTTTTTCAGCTTCGTCGACTGCAATCAGTTGCCACGGAATCCCTTGTTGCTCAAGGAATATGGCAAAATAGCCTGGACCTTCAGTGGCGGAGTGGCGAAAAATGGCAACTGGTTTCATAGTCGTTGGGCGAGGTGAAAAATGAGTCTTTATTTTACTCGGCTGATGCTTTCACTTTGCTTGCTTTCCGCTTCTGCACTAGCGCAGGATGTTGGCCTGGCAGGGGTGATGGGCAGTAAAGCCATGTTGATGGTCAATGGCGGCGAGCCAAAGGCAGTTGCTGTCGGACAGTCGATTGAAGGGGTTAAGCTGATTTCGCTACAGGGCGATCAGGTTGTCGTTGAAATTGGTGGCAAGAAACGCCCTTTACGGGTTGGTCAGCATGCCGTTGGCGCGGGTTCCGGTGCCGGTGATTCAGGCGGGCAGCAGATTGTGATGGCGGCTGATTCACGTGGGCATTTCTATACCAACGGAACCATTAATGGCACCTCGGTACGTTTTTTGGTTGATACCGGGGCGACGATGATTTCGCTTGGCGCCTCTGATGCGCGGCGGATGGGGCTGGACTTTAATCGCGGCCAAAAAGGTTATTCTCAAACCGCTAATGGTCAGGCGGTGGTGAGCAAGATACAGTTGGATAAGGTACAGGTTGGTGGTGTCACCATGCATCAGGTTGATGCTTTGATTCATGAGTCAGATATGCCCATTGCTTTGTTGGGGATGAGTTTCCTCAACCGGATGGATATGCAGCGTGATGGTAATACCATGACGTTAAAAAAACGATATTAGGAGAGAGCAATGCCACAACGTGAGCAGGAAGTTGCGCTTTTGCGCAGTGAGTTGGAAATGTTGATGAATGAGCGGCAGGCCATTTTACGGGTCGTCGGTTCTGCGACGGCGCTCATTGCCAGTCTGGACAGCAAGCGTTTGCCGGTTGGCGCTGTTGAGGCAGCGGACATGGTGGCAACTTCAATCAATCAACTTTCAGAAGAAACTCTGCAGGATGCATTAGCTGCTGTGCACGCCGAGATCGAGGATGATTCTACCGAGGCATGAGTGTTGATCTTGCTGCGCTGCGGGCCAGTTTGTTACTAGAGCCTTTGGCTGGGGAATTTGTCCTTGAAGACGGTGCGGGTGATAGGCCGCTGACGGCAGCGGCAGTGCTTTTTCCGATTGTATTGCGTGAGCGCGGAAATACCGTTTTGCTGACACAGCGGACGGCGCATTTGAAGGATCATGCCGGGCAGATTAGTTTTCCCGGCGGGCGGGTTGAAGAGAGCGATCAGTCAAGCTTGCATACGGCCTTGCGCGAGACCGAGGAAGAGGTTGGCTTGGCGCGACAACATATTGATCCGATTGGATATTTGCCAGAGTATCGAACCGGCACAGGGTTTCGCGTTACGCCGGTAGTGGCCTTGGTGCGCCCACCCTTTGATCTGCAAATTGATCCTTTTGAAGTGGCTGAAGCGTTTGAAGTACCGCTGGATTTTTTACTTGATCCAGCCAATCATCAACGCCACTCGATCCATTACCAAGGCGCATTGCGTCATTATTTTGCCATCCCGTATGGTGACTACTTTATCTGGGGGGCGACGGCAGGGATGATCCGTTCCCTGACCGAGCGCCTTGGCCTGCATGGCGCTTAAGCTTGTGGTATGGTGGCGTTTTAGCACCTAAAAAAGCCGTTCAAGGAAATTCTAAGTCCCCATGAGTCTACTCTCGCTGATTGCAGTTTTTCTCATCGAGCAACTACAGCCGCTGAATTACCGTCGCTTTGTGGCCGAGCCACTGGGTGCCTGGGCTGATTTCATCGAGTCACGTTTCAACGCGGGCGTATATCGCTATGGCGTCTTTGCGTGGTGTCTGGCTGTGTTGGTGCCGGTTGTTTTGCTTGGCGCGCTCTATGGCGTGCTTTATTCAATTAACCCGATTCTGGCCTGGGCGCTCAATGTGGGCGTGCTCTATCTGACCATGGGGTTTCGCCAGTTCAGTCATTACTACACTGATATTCAGTTAGCGCTACGTTTGGGTGATCTTGAGCGAGCCAGACATTTGCTCTCTGAATGGCAAGGGCGTGCCACTTACAATTTGGGATCGGAAGACATTGCACGCTTGTCGATTGAAGGTGCTTTGGGCGCTTCGCACCGCCATGTTTTTGGCGTGCTGGTGTGGTTCGTTATACTGCCCGGCCCTTGTGGTGCCTTGCTTTATCGACTTTCAGCCGTAATCGCTGAGCGCTGGGGAGTAAAAAAATCTCCAGAAAATAATGATTTTTCCATATTCCCTGTGCAGGTTTTCGGTATGATCGACTGGTTGCCACTACGCGCAACCGCATCGGCCTTTGCTATCGTGGGTGATTTTGAAGATGCCGTTTATTGCTGGCGGACGCAACCGCAGCAATGGCCCGATCGTGATTTGGGTATCGTCCTGGCCAGTGGTGCCGGGGCGTTAGGGGTCCAGCTAGGCAGCCCGGTGGCTGATGGCGTGGAAGTGTCGGATCGGGCCGAACTCGGCCTGGGTGATCCGGCCGATGTCGATTTCATGCAGAGTGCTGTCGGTCTCGTCTGGCGAGCCACGGTATTGTGGATGTTGTTACTCTTTTTGTTGGGGCTTGCCAGTCTGGTGGGCTGAGTTGTCATAATAAGGAGCTTTATATGAGCAGAGATGTTGTCGTTCTGAGTGCAGTTCGTTCCCCAATCGGTTCTTTCGGTGGTTCCCTGGCTGATTTTGAGACCAGCGAGCTGGCCGGCATTGTGATGAAAGAGGCTGTTGCCCGCTCACAGGTTGACCCACAGCAAATCAATTACGTTACCGTTGGCACCACCATGCCGACTGACTCACGCTACGCTTATGCTTCTCGCGTTGCTTCGATTCAGGCTGGTTTGCCAATGGAGTCTGTCGCAATGCAGGTTTCACGCCTGTGCGCTTCAGGTCTGCAGGGTATCGTGACCACCGCTCAGAACATCATGCTGAGCGATGCTGATTACGGTATCGGCGGTGGTGTTGAAGTGATGTCCAAAGCGGCTTACCTGATGCCGGCACTGCGTTCAGGTGCTCGTATGGGTGACACCAAGGCAATCGACTCGATGGTTGCTGTGCTGACCGATCCGTTTGGCGTTGGCCACATGGGTATCACCGCAGAAAACCTCGCTGCCAAGCACGGTATCACCCGTGAAGAGCAGGATGCGCTGGCAGTTGAATCGCAGCGTCGCGCTGCGGCAGCAATTGCTGATGGCCGTTTCAAGTCGCAAATTACGCCGATCATCAAACAAACCCGCAAGGGCGAAGTTGTGTTTGATACCGACGAATACGTCAAGGCCGGTACCACCATGGAATCGCTGGCCAAGATGAAGCCAGCTTTCAAGAAAGACGGTACGGTTACCGCAGGTAACGCTTCCGGTATCAATGACGGTGCTGCCTTCTTCGTCCTGGCTGCGGCTGATGTGGCTGCCAAGGCTGGTCAGAAAGCCATGGCGCGTATCGCTTCTTACGCTGTTGCTGGTGTCCCGAATGACATCATGGGCGAAGGCCCGATCCCGGCAACCAAGCTGGCACTGAAAAAAGCCGGTTTGACCCTGGATCAGATGGATGTAATCGAGTCCAACGAAGCCTTCGCTGCTCAGGCACTGGCTGTGACCAAGGTACTGGGTCTTGACCCAGCCAAGACCAACGTGAATGGCGGCGCGATTGCGCTTGGCCACCCAGTTGGTTGTTCCGGTGCTTTCATCGCCACCAAGGCGCTGTACGAGCTGGAGCGTGTCGGTGGTAAGTACGCACTGGTGACCATGTGTATCGGTGGCGGCCAGGGTATTGCAGTGATTTTCGAACGCGCCTGATCGCTTCGGCGTTTCAGTTGAAAAAAACCCGCCGGAGCGATCCGGCGGGTTTTTTTATGGTCCGCCCAATAATGGCCGCGCGGCAGAAGGTCTAGTCGGGCAAGCACCAAATTGGTGTTGAATGCACCATGAATAAGCATTTGTCTTTTGGTGTGAATATCAAGTCATTGATATTTAAGTTGTTTTTATTGTGGCATAGAAGATGCATAGTTCTTATTGAGTACTTACTTAGTAAGGATTGGCTATGAGCTTCTATAACGAAATGATGGGTCCCGACGGTGGTGTTCGTGAGCATTATCAGGCTTACGACACCTGGCTCAAGGAGACCCCCGCCGAGCGTATCGAGCGTAAACGGGCCGAAGGTGATCTGGCTTTTCACCGGGTGGGAATTACCTTTGCGGTCTATGGCGAAGAGGCGGGCAAAGAACGCCTAATCCCTTTTGACATCATCCCCAGGATCATTCCTTCTGCTGAATGGAAAGCCCTGCAATCTGGGCTGCGCCAGCGGGTCAAGGCGCTCAATATGTTCCTCCATGATATTTA
>CAYRBE010000127.1:0-6968 GCA_964422345.1 uncultured Dechloromonas sp. | reverse complement strand
TATGCCGAGGCGCTGGAAAACCTTAAGGCTGAGGGGGTGGTATTTGGCTGCGCCTGCTCGCGCAAGGAGATCGCAGATTCGGCTACACGCCCGGCGATTGATGGTGGGCTGGCCTACCCCGGCACCTGCCGCAATGGCTTACCGGCTAACCGGGAGGCGCGAGCCTGGCGCTTGCGGGTTGATGAAAGCGAGATGGCTTTTGACGACCGGGTGCAGGGCCGGGTCAGTCAGCAATTAAACCGAGATGTTGGTGATTTCGTCCTGCGCCGGGCCGATGGCCTGTTTGCCTACCAGCTGGCAGTGACGGTGGATGATGCTTTTCAGGGAATTACCGATGTTGTGCGCGGGGCGGATCTGCTGGCTTCAACGCCACGTCAGCTTTGGCTGCTGGACTGTCTGGGCTTTGCCCGACCGCGCTATGCCCATTTGCCGGTGGCGAGCAATACGGCGGGTGAAAAACTCTCCAAGCAGACGCTGGCGCCAGGGCTAAATTCTGCTGAGGCAGCTGCAGAGTTGGTGCAAGCCTTGGCTTTTCTTGGGCAAGCGGTGCCGGAGAATTTGGCACGGGCAACGGTGCCTGAGGTTTGGGACTGGGCTAAAGCGCACTGGTTGTTTGCGGGGATTCCCCGTGTCCCCTCGATTATTTGCACTCCGGTGCTTTGACTACGGGTTTTTCTTCATCGTCTTGCCAGTGTTTCGGGCCGTAACCGGCGATCCCAACCAGTGCACGGACCAGACCGTAACTTAGCCAGCGCATGAAACGTGAGTGCCAGCGGAGATTCTGGATTTCATCCAAACTCAGTTGTCGCGATCCGTGCTTCATCGCTTCCTGCAGGCTGGCGTGCAACTGCTCGGCAAATACCTTGTCCTGAACGAAAAGATTGGCTTCCTTGGCGAGTAGCAGGCTGAATGGGTCGATATTGGATGAGCCGACGGTGGCCCAGCGCCGGTCAATCACCGCTACCTTGGCGTGCATGAAACTTTTTTCGTATTCATGAATATCGATGCCGTGGTCGAGCACCTTCAAATAAAGTGCCTGAGTCGCGAAACGCAGCATCGGGTGGTCGGTCTTGCCTTGTAGCAAAATGGTGATTTTGACCCCGCGCCGCGCCGCTGCCTGTAGTGCCCGACCGAAGCGGAGGCCGGGTAGAAAATAGGCGTTGGCGATGATGATTTCATCCTGCGCGGTGTTGATCGCCTGCAGATAAGCATTGAGAATATCGTTGCGATGGCGGAAATTGTCGCGAATCTGCAAGGCGGCGCTTTGTGTTCCGGCCGTTTCGTAACCAGGCGTAATCGGTGGCGCGAGGCGAAATCGGCGCTTGAAATTGGCCCATGAAACGATGGCCCACATGTGCCGCATGGCGTGGTGTACCTGCCGCACGGTCGGGCCTTCAAGGCACACCGCGTAGTCAAAGCGCGGGCACATCTCAGCCGGGGCATTGTGGTCGTCGACGATGTTGATGCCACCAACAAAGGCGATCCGGTGATCGATTACCACCAGCTTGCGGTGCAGGCGGCGCAAGCGATGCCGGGCAAAGTGAAAGCGCCCGATCTCCGGGCGGTAGAGCATGGCCTGAACGCCGGCTTCAGCTAGCCGGGGCATAAAGTCAGTTTTGAAATTCCACCCGCCGAAGCCGTCCACCGTAGCATTTACCTGTACGCCGCGCTGTGCCGCTCGGCAGAGTGCACCGGCAACGGCATGGCCGATTTCATCGTCCGCGAAAATGTAGCTTTCGAGGTAAATTTCCTGAGTTGCAGCTTCGATCGCAGCGAGCAGGGCGGGGAAATATTCGGCCCCAGAGTTGAGCAGAGTCAGCCGGTTGCCCGGCAGAAATTCAGCCGCCATGCCCGGTGAGATAAGCCGACAGCGCAGCGTGATCGGAAATGGCCGACCACGGCTGGCCATGATGCACTTCGGTGCGGTGCACGTTAAAGCCGCGCACGTAAATCCGGTCGAGGCGGAACATCGGACGGGCCGCTGGGAAACTGCGGACCGGGGAACCGTTTTGCTGGCTGAATACCTCTTCCATGCCCAGACGTTGGGCGAGGTGCAGACCGGCGTTATTGTTCCAGTCGTTGAAATCCCCGGCGATGATTAGCGGTGCATCGGGCTCCGCCATCTGGTCGATATAGTCAGCCAGCGCACTCATCTGGCGGCGGCGAGAATAGCCGAATAGTGAAAGGTGAACGCAGACGCAGTGTGCTGCGATGCCATCGGGAAGCTCAATTCGGCAATGCAGCAGGCCACGCTTTTCAAAACGCAGGTGGGTTACATCCTGATTGTGTGAATGCAGAATCGGAAAGCGCGACAAGATAGCGTTGCCGTGGTGGCCGTGGTCATAAACCATATTGCGGCCATAGGCTGAAGCGGCCCAGACATCCTCAGCTAGAAACTCATGCTGCGGCTCGTTTGGCCAGTTGTGATGGCTCTCGGCGTGGCGCAGGTGCAGGCCCTGAACTTCCTGCAGAAAAACAATGTCCGGGTTGAGATGGCGTAGCCGCTCGCGCAGGTCATGCACCATCATCCGCCGGTTAAATTGCGAAAATCCCTTATGGATGTTGAAGGTCGTGACGTGAAGGGCGGGCTTTATGGCGTGATCAGTCAATGATTTATGCGCTTCAGAGAGATTTTCAAGCTTAGCGTATTTTGCAGGATTGTGATTTATTTCATATCTACCCGAATGCCCATACACGACAATGGCCAAAGTAAAACCGATAAGTCTTTAGGGCGCGCCATGAGTTTGAGTAAAGAACTGCTGACCGGGATTCAGGAAATCGATGATCAGCACGGGAGTTTGTTCTTGTTGCTTGGGAATCTGCAATCACAGATTGGCAGCGGTCAGAATTGGTCAGACATCTATTTCACTTTGTCTGAACTGTCGCATTACGCCCGGACCCATTTCACCATTGAAGAGTCGGTTATGCGTTTGCATGGCTACCCCGATCTCGAGCAGCATATTGCCGAGCATCGGAGCTTCATTGAAAAACTGTCGGAGCTAGAGGCGAAAGCTGTCAGAAAAGATGTCGGGCCATCAATTGTCGAATTTATTCGGCAATGGCTGGAAAATCACATCGGCAAAAGCGACCAGGCCTATGTCCAGTGTCTGCGGACAAGGCCTGTTATTTAGTCCAACGACTCAGGAAATCGCTAACATCCGGTCAAGCGCCAGTTTCGCTAGTTTTGCCTCATGCTCCGGAACGCTGATCTGATTGACTACTTTGCCTTCGACCAGATTTTCCAGCGTCCAGGCCAGATGTTGTGGGTCGATACGCTGCATGGTCGAGCACATACAGATGGTGGTCGCCATGAACTGGACGATCTTGTTCTGTGGCAGCACTTCCTTGGCCAGACGGTCGACTAGATTCAACTCGGTGCCGACCAGCCAGCGTGTCCCTTCCGGGGCTTCCTTGATGATTTTTACGATGTGCTCGGTCGATCCGACGTAATCAGAGGCAGCGCAAACCTCGAAGTTGCACTCCGGGTGCGAGATTACCTTGCCGTCCGGGTATTTGGCGCGGAAGGCGTCGATATGCGATTTCTGGAACATCTGGTGCACCGAGCAATGGCCTTTCCAGAGCAGGATTTTGGCCTTCTTGATCTGTGCCGGGGTCAGTCCGCCGAGTTCGAGGTCGGGGTCCCAGACGACCATTTCATCCATCGCAATACCCATGTTGTGGCCGGTCCACCGGCCGAGGTGCTGGTCGGGGAAGAACAACACTTTGGGACGGCGCTCGAAGGCCCATTTGGCAATGGTCCCGGCGTTGGACGAGGTGCACACGATGCCGCCATGTTCGCCGCAGAAGGCTTTGAGGTCGGCTGCCGAATTAATGTAGGTGACGGGGGTGACTTCTTCTTCGGCGTTGAGGACTTCATTGAGTTCGCGCCAGCAGCGTTCGACCTTGGCCAGATTGGCCATGTCGGCCATCGAGCAGCCAGCCGCGAGGTCAGGGAGAATGGCTTTCTGATGTGGCGCGGTCATGATGTCCGCGACTTCGGCCATGAAATGCACGCCGCAGAAAATCACATATTCGGAATCGGTCTGTGAGGCGAGGCGCGACAGCTTGAGCGAGTCACCGGTCAGGTCAGCGTGCTGATAAACGTCGGCGCGCTGGTAGTGGTGGCAGAGAATGACGGCCTTCTTGCCGAGTTTGGCGCGGGCAACGCGAATGCGTTCCTGGCAGGCTTCATCGCTGAGCGAGTTGAACGGGTCAAAAGAAATGGTGGCTGTTTGCATGCTGTACTCTGAAATTTGGTCTTTTTTGTGTGTGCACCGCGCCCCGTAGGAAGCACCCTTGGGGTGTAGCACTCAGGAAATACCCTTGGGTTGTGGCACTCGACGCGGATTATCCCTGAATCCACGGTAGCCCGGCATGTCGCCAGCCACCCACGGTATTGCGGTGATTGTCGCCATCCTTGTCGCCTTCAAAGCCTTCAAGGATATTGAAGCTGGATGCGTAACCGGATTCGGTCGCCAGTGTGGCCGCGCCAACCGAACGGGCGCCGCTGCGGCAGAGGAACATCACGATGCTGTCCGACGGCACTTGGCGGCTTAACTCGGCAATGAAGTCCGGGTTACGGCTGCCGCCGGGGTACTGGTTCCACTCGATTTCAATGGCGCCGGGAACGCGGCCGACCCAATCCCATTCAGCACGGGTGCGGACATCGACCAATTTTGCATTGGGTGTCTGTCGCCAAATAGCCAGCGCTTCGCTGGGTGTTAATTCGCCACGATACGGACGGGCCAAGGCTTTTCCACGGCTTTCGGCGAGCGAGAGAGTTTCGGATAAGTTTTCCATAATCTTGGGCTGCTAGAATCTGAGGTCGATAGTATAAGGCTAGACATGATGGCAGACGGACATACCCCTTCACCGAACACGGAATTGGCTGACCGTTCTGCCTTGGCGCAGCGCGCGACCTGGGTCAGTGTTGGCGTCAATTTGGTGATGACGCTGGTGCAGTTGGTTGTTGGCTGGCTGGCCCATTCGCAATCGTTGATCGCTCACGGGCTGCATTCATTCTCCGATCTGCTTTCCGATTTTTTGGTGATCTACGCCAGTCGGCAAAGCGCGCATCCGGCGGATCAGGCACACCCCTACGGCCATGCACGCGTAGAAACTGCGGCGACATTGATTCTCGGTGCTTCATTGACCCTGATCGGCGGCGGCATTTTGTGGGAATCTGGCATGCGTTTGCAGCATGTTGAGGTGATGCCGGAAATTCAGATGTCGGCGCTTTGGGTGGCGATTGCCACCGTGCTTTCCAAGGAGGCGCTCTACCGTTATTTGATTAAAGTGGCCGAGAGCCTGCGCTCGCAATTGCTCATCGCCAATGCCTTGCATACTCGCGCTGATGCGGCCTCAGCCTTGGTTGTTGTGGTCGGTATCGCAGGTGCGTTGATGGGCTGGTCATTTTTAGACTTGTTGGCCGCTGCTTTAATGGGCTTCATGATCCTGCGCATGGGCGGCGAGTTGGCGTGGGGGGCGTTGAAAGAGCTAATTGATACTGGACTCGACGAGTCGCAGGTGATCGGCATTCGTCAGACTTTGCTGGCGACGCCGGGGGTGCTCGGCCTGCATGAACTAAGGACGCGGCGCATGGCGCATCAGGCCTTGGTTGATGCGCACGTTCAGGTTGATTCAAGGATCAGTGTTTCAGAGGGGCATCGCATCGCTGAGTTGGCACGGGCTGCGGTACTGCGAGATCATCCTGAGGTGATTGATGTGCTGGTCCATATCGATCCGCAGGATGATCGTGATCCGGATTTGACAGCCTTGACCCTACCCGGCCGGGAGGTGGTCTTGCAGGAACTGGAGCCTATGCTGGCCGGCTTGCCATCGCCGCATCGCGTTGTTTTGCACTATCTGAAGGGGCGGGTCGAGGTTGAAATTTATCTCGATCATGGGTTCTTCGAAAATGGCGATGCGCTGTGTCAGGCTGAGATAGCGCTGGCGACTAATCTGGGTGAGCATCCTGTAATCGGCTCTATTTCGTTGATTAGCGCATCTGCACCAAAATAGTGCAGATGTTTGCTGTTTTGCACCAAGTTGATGCGTTAATTCTTTGCTTAATTGCTGCAACGCCTTGTGGCAAAATAGAGGGCTGACACGCGGGCGTTTGGCATCATTTTTGCTAAATCCTCTGCGTTGCGAATTTTTTGATTGTCACCGGATAGTCCGGTAACTGTTTTCTTTGGAGGCTAAGGCTTATGGCAACCCCGCAAGACGTAATCAAGATGATCAAGGAAAACGACGCCAAGTTCGTCGATTTCCGTTTTACCGATACCCGTGGCAAAGAACAGCACGTTACCGTGCCGGTTTCCGCCTTCAGCGAAGACAAGTTTGAAAACGGTCACGCTTTCGACGGTTCTTCTATTGCTGGCTGGAAAGGCATTCAAGCCTCCGACATGCAGCTGAATCCGGATCCGGATACCGCCTACATCGACCCGTTCTTTGACGAAACCACCGTCGTTCTGACCTGTGACGTCGTTGATCCGGCTGATGGCCGTGGCTACGACCGCGACCCACGCTCCATCGCCAAGCGCGCTGAAGCCTACCTGAAGTCCTCCGGCATTGGCGACACCGCCTACTTCGGCCCGGAACCAGAATTCTTCATCTTCGACGGCGTCGAGTGGAATGTCGACATGTCTGGTTGTTCGCTGAAGATCCACTCTGCTGAAGCAGCTTGGGGTTCTGGCGAAAAGAACGACGGCAATGGCTCCACCGGCCATCGCCCGACCGTCAAAGGCGGCTACTTCCCGGTTCCACCGGTCGACAGCCTGCACGACATTCGTTCAGCAATGTGTCTGACCCTCGAAGCCCTTGGCTGCCCGGTTGAAGTTCACCACCACGAAGTCGCTACTGCCGGTCAGTGCGAAATCGGTACCGTGTTCAACACCCTGGTTAAGCGTGCTGACCAGACCCAGATCCTGAAGTACGTGGTGCACAACGTTGCACATGGCTACGGC
>CAYRBE010000126.1:4836-6979 GCA_964422345.1 uncultured Dechloromonas sp. | reverse complement strand
AGCAATCGGCATATGGTCAAGCTGCTTGCGGATTTCTTCTGGAACACTGGGGGCGGCCGCCAGATTCAGGTGGCAGCCATCTGCTTCCACCAGGAAAATCGCGCAGCGCAGGCCCTTGAGTTCAGTTTCGGCAGACAGGGCAATGAGTTCGAGCAGGCCATTTAAGGGCTCGCCGCGTAACAGTCCGGCTAGAGCTGCATTCCGGATAATGACCGCCTGCTCGCTACGGTATTGGGTCGAAATGTCGCGGGCAAAGCCGACTGTGCCGAGCAATTCGCCTGTCGTATCAAACACCGGGGCTTTGTAGGTTTCGTGCCAGATGGTGCCTTCGGGCGTGGATATTTGCTCAATGCTCAGTTTTTTTGCGCCGCTGGCCATCACTTCAGCGTCATCGGCACGATATTTTTCGGCAAGGTCTTTTGGAGAAAAATCGAGATCATTTTTGCCAAGCATGGCATCGCACGCACTCATCCCGACAGCTTTGGCAAGCTGCTGGTTCACCGCAAGAAAACGCGATTCGGTATCTTTCAGCCAGACAAGGAAAGGGAAGTTGTCGAGCAGGGCGCGCTGGTAATGGCCAATGCGCGACATGCTCCGTTCGGCGATGGCATTGGCCTCACCCAGTTCAAAGCGCTCGCTCAGAACATCGTCGAGCATGCCTTGTTGTAATGGGCGCAGTAAAGCATGCTCAGTGAGCAGGCCGACCAGTTTTTGGTTGTGGTCAACAACAGCCAGGTGGCGGAAGCGCCGGTCGAGCATTTTTTGGGCGGCAACATTGATCGGTGTGTCGATGCTGACAATCGCCACCGGTTGGGTCATGACCGATTCCAGCGTGGTGTCCGGGGTGCTTTCGAGGAAGAGACGAACGACATCGCGCTCGGTAACGATGCCGACGGGTTTGTCTCCATCGACAACGATCACGCAGCTCTGGCGGCTGGCCTCCATTGCGGCGAGAGCCGCATCAAGCTTTGCATCGCGTTTCAGCCGCGGGAACTTGTGCTCCATCAGGTTGCTGACGTCGTTGAGCTGACGGAAGATGTCGAGCCCGAGGTGGCGGCGAAAATCGGTTTCGGTGACTACCCCTTGCGGCTTGCCTTTCGGGTCGGTGACGACCAGATGGCGAATGCCGCGCAGCGTCGCACCGCGATAGGCTTCGCGGTAATCCATGTCTTCGCTGACGGTATGCACCGGGCTGCTCATCAGCGTGGTGACGGGCAGTAATCTATCCCGTTGCTGGCGCATCGCATGCAGGATGTCGCGCTCAGTGACGATGCCTAGCACCTTGTTGTTTTCGATCACGATGACTGAAGAAATCCGTGATTCGACCATGCGGGCGGCAGCTTCAGCGACCGTGGCGGTCGGCGCAACACTGTCGGCGTGGTTGGTCATCAGTTGAGCAACGGTAGGCATGGCAAGCTCTGTTCATTTGAGTATCAGTATCATCTCATAATACCCCTGACGCCCGCCGAACGGGGATGGGGGCCGCGGTTTAGCGGCGGCTGACGATCAGGATGCCGCTGATGACCATTGCAGCGCCGATGCCTTGTTCCAGCGAGGCCGATTCATTGAGCAGCCACCAGCCGAAACCGATGGTCAGCAGGGGGCCGATCATGCTGAACAATGAGGCGCGCCCGGCACCGATCCGACGAATCGCCGCAGTCTGGGCAAAAACCGGGATCACCGTTGAAAACAGCGCCATCGCCAGCCCCCAGCCATAAACCGGCATGGGCTGGATGAAGGCGCTGAATGGGTGGGTGGCGATGAAATGAATCAAAGTCACCGCCGAAGACATCAGTGTCGCCAGCGCCGCAAAACGCATCGCGCCGATCCGACCGATCATCGGGGCGCTGCCTGAGAGATAGATCGCGTAGGAAACGCTGGAGCCAAACACTAGCGCGCCACCAAGCCAGACATCGCGGGAGTTGTTCAAACCAAGATCATGCAGAAAGGCGAAGCCAATGCCGCTGTAGCACAAGGCAATCGCAATGCCTTCGCGGCGGGTAAAGGCTTTGCCCTGAAAGAACACGCCGATCAGGATGGTCAGGGTTGGGTAGGTGAACAGGATCAGTCGCTCTAGCCCGGCTGAAATGTATTCCAGCCCCCAGAAGTCGAGAATGCTCGCGCCGTAATAACCGCAGCAGCC
>CAYRBE010000126.1:0-4736 GCA_964422345.1 uncultured Dechloromonas sp. | reverse complement strand
TAAGCGAGTTTGACGAAGATGGCTTTCATCGAAAAACCGAGGGCCGCCAGCAGGGCGAGCATGGCCCCGGTGGTGGCGCTATCTTTCCAGGTGTTCGGTTTTTCCAAAGTCATTCTCGGTGGTGTGGAATCAGGTAGCCATTGAATACGCACCACAGCGGCTTGGCAATTGGTAATATTGAAAGTCTGTGTTCGTTATAGGCGAAACCATGTATTACGATCTGCCCGATTTGCGTCTTGTTGCAGCAATTGCCGATAGCGGTAGCCTGACCCGTGCCGCGGGTCGCATTTGCCTTGCGCCCTCCTCAGCCAGCCATCGACTGACCCAGTTGGAGGCGGCGCTCGGTGTGCCCTTGTTTGTTCGTCACCACCGTGGTTTAACGCCCACCCCGGCAGGGGAGTCTTTGCTCCGTCACGCCCGTCAGGTGTTCGCCCAACTCGAACAGATGCATGCCGATCTGGCGCCCTACGCCAGTGGCCTGAACAGTCAGGTGACGGTTTTTGCCAACACCAACGCGATTAACTGTTTTTTACCGGAAGACTTAGGCGACTTTCTGCGCGAACATCCGAGGATTCGCGTCAGCTTGGAAGAGCAACCCAGCCCGGCAATCGTTCAGGCAGTGGCTGCCGGGCAAGTTGAAATTGGTGTCGTTGCGGCTGAACCCGGCCTGAGTGGATTGGAAACCCAAGCCTACCGGCGGGATCGACTGGTGCTGGTGGTTTTTGCAGATCATCCACTGGCCGAGCGGGAGGCAGTTGATTTCGCCGAGGTGCTGGATCAGCCTTTTGTGTGTCTGCACGCCGGTAGCGCGATTCATACCTTCATGATGAATGCTGCGGCGCAATTAGGCAGAAGTCTCGATGTACGGATTCAGGTGCGCAGCTTCAATGCGGTGTGCCGAATGGTCGCGGCTGGGGTGGGCATCGGTATGGTGCCGAATTCGTCGATTCCACGGGGCGATTTTCAGAGTGCTACGGTGCACGGCCTAAAAACGGTAAAAATAAACGACGCCTGGGCGCCGCGAGATCTGCAATTGTGTGTTCGATCTCGGGCTGCCTTGAGTCCGGCTGCCGCCGCCCTTTTCGACCATTTGGCCGGCAAGGGCGAGGCGGAAATTACAGTGGGCGTTTGACAGTCAAAGCACCGCGAATTTCACCTTTGCTATAACCAGTTGCCTGATCGTGCGGGTAACTTTCGGCTAGCTTGGCTTTTAGACCGGCATCCATGCCTTCGGCCGGGCCGTGGCATTTCATACAAACATCACCGACTGGCAGGGCTTTCATGTAACGGAAAACCTGTTTGCCATCCAGTGTGACGATCTCGCTTTTTTCTATCGTCTCCGGCTTTTCGCCTTGTGCGACACGAATGTTGAAATCAGCCAACTGGCGGACTTCCCAAAGATCGGGTGTGCCGCGTTCAGCGTTGCGTGTTTTGAGGCTGACCCGGCGGATATCCCAACCGGTTTCCTTGCGTTTTTCCTTGATCAGCGCTGGGGCCTCTTCTTTGCAAACCGGGATCGCGCCGGCCACGCCCTTTGCTGCGACTGCTTCCTGCATGGCTGCGACCACTTTAGGAACAACCGGTAGCACGTTCTTTTTGGTGTCTGCGGTCAGCGCGCCGATGTCCTGAGCCAGTGCGGGGAGTGCGAACATTGCGAGTGTGATGGGAAGGAGGTATTTCATGGTCGCCTCAGTAAAATAAGCAAACTCTAATTCTACGCTCATTTATTTAACTTGGTGTTACGTTTGGCATGGGCTTACTTGGCTCAGGATAGTCCGGGTAATCCCGGCATTATTTTTTGCAATGTGGCCAGATCAAAGCCCTGCGTATCGCGTAGTGACCGGCCAATCAGGCTGCGCCAATCGACGCTGACTGGCAGATCACGGCCTTCGTTGAGGGCGCTGTTGCCGAGGCCGCCGAAGCCACCAATCTGTCGCCCGCCGTTGATCGCACCACCCACCAGCAGGGCCAGACTACCGTGGCCGTGGTCGGTGCCTTGGGTACCGTTTTCTCGCACCGTGCGGCCGAATTCGGTGCATACCAGAACCTGCGTCCGCTTCCATTCAGCCTCGCCCAAACCTTCGCGCAAGGCCAACAAACCTTGACCGAGGAAGGGCAGGCTGCGGCTCAGAGAGCCTTCCTGCCCGGCATGGGTGTCGAAATTGCCCATATCGATAAAAGCCATGCTCAGTTTTGGATTGTTGCGCAGCATTCGGGCCATGGTTTCGGCGGCTTTCGGGAAGCCGTTGATCTGCGCCGCACCCCGCCCGGCCTTGGCGTCCATGCCCATGGCGCTTTCGATGTCGGACTGGGTGCTGATTGCCTGTTCAATTGCCGCACCGCTGCTTTGTTTGTCGTGCATGGCGCGAATGGCATCGAGCGCGCGATCCTGACGCATTTTCAGTCCGCTGCCGGAAAGTGGGGCGACTTCAGGGGTCTGGCTGGCACCTTGAAGAATCAGTGGCAGGTTGTTGGTGAAACTGATAACCCGCGATTCGTTTCGCCGGACATCTGCGGCACGCGCCAGCAGGCCGTTACTGCCGTGTGAATTGCCATTGCCGAGTTCAAACAGATCCTGCGCCTGAAAGTGGCTGCGACTGCGGTCAGTGGTGCCGGCGCAGGGGGCGAAGGAGAGTTCCTTGCTGGCGAACAGATCGGCCAGAGTTTGGCAGGCAGGATGCGCGGCAAAGCCTGTTTTGCCGAGGGCGATGCCGTGGCTCAATGTTTCCTTGGCCAGCGTTGGGCGCAGGCTGGTGAGTAGTGGGTCGGCCGTTGGGGCGAAGGCGAACAGACCATCAAGGCCACCGCGCAGAAAAACCAGAATGAAACGTCCGTCCGGCTGGCGAGTGTTTTCAATGGCCTGCACGCCGGGCAAAAACAGGCTGGCACCGAGTGCGCCAGCGGCTTGCAGCCAAACCCGGCGGGGGTGATTGAGCTTGGTCATGATGCCTCCTAGCGATTCATGAATTCCGGGCTGGCCAGCAAGGCGGTCATTTCGTCTTGCGGATTGAGTCCGTTAAGCGCTGATTTGGTTTTCTCCGAGAGTGGGCCGACAGCGCGCCGGATATTTTCCGGTGTCGGGCGGCAGAATGCAGTCTCGCGGCCATTTTCGAGCGGTGCCCCGATGGGAAGCTTGCCACTGGCCAGCCCCTGCGCGATGCGTACCCGTTTTGCCATGGCGGGGGCCGATAACCAGTCTTTTTGCTGGCTGCCGTAACCATCTGGTGTGGTTCGCATGAAGGGCGCTTGTTCAAGATCCATCGCACTGCGCAGCAGGAGCTTGCCGTTGCCGATAGGCTGGCCGTAGCAGGTGGCGCGGGTGGCTGAAATCAAATAATCCAGCGGTTCTTTGAACTTGCTTGGTTGGTTGAGTGATTCGGCAAATTCCCGGCTGTTGAGCAGGGGATGCAAGGTGTCGGAAATTTTGCCTTTTGAACGGCGGAAACCATCGGCCATCGCTTTGACCAATTTGGGCGGTGGTTCGTCAGCCAGAAAGCGGCGGGCCAGTTTGCTGGCGATGTGATTGGCTGTTGCCGGGTGCTGGGTGAGTTGCTCAAGCGCCCGTTCGATTTCCTTGAAGCCTTGCCCGGCCGGGTAGTTGGTGCCAAGCAAGGTCTTCGCCTCAAAGTCGTGGCGGCGCGGGTCGAACAGGAAATAGCCAATACGCTCGGCGCCTGCCGCGGATAAGCCTTGCGTTGTCATCTGGTTATTGAGCACCCCGGCGCCGGTGATGATTCTGGCCAGTGCCTGAATGTCGGCTTGGGAATAACCACTATCGACCCCGAGGGTGTGCAGTTCAAGCAGTTCGCGGGCAAGATTTTCGTTCAGGCCAGCCGTCTTTCCGCGCTGGCTGGCATTTTGGCCCATACGGGAACCGGGTGCGGTTGAACGGGCGTTGTCGAGGTAAATCTGCATTGCCGGATGAAGAAAACTGGCTCGCAGCAGGGCGAGAAAGCTGTCCTGATGCATGGCTTGACGCAGGGTTTCGACGTAATCAGCGACGAGAAACTTGTTGATTGTTTTCAGGCCATGAATCGAAAAATGATTCAGCCAAAAATTGAGCAGGACTTCATGGCCGGGGTTGTCCGAATTGGCTGTTTGCAAGAGCCGGGTTTCGACCGCTCCTTCAAGAATTTGCCGACCAACGATCTCGCGTTCGGCCCGTTTTGGCTTGCCGGATTCATCCACTTTAGTCGTCTGCGGGATCATCTTTTCAGTGCCGCCGGGGCCATAACGCGGCCAAAGTACGTCGAGCGATTGCGTAGAGGGCAGGCTGGCAATCTGTTGATTGATTGCTGCGGGGTAAGTAGCTTTGGTTTCAATTGCGCGCCGGATGTACTGGCGGGGGCTGGTGCCGGTGGCTGCCCGCAGTGCGATTGGATCAATTCCGTAGCCAAAGCGGTTGAGCATCGCCCGCGCCGTGGTTTCATCCATCTGCACATCGAGGTAAGCGTGGGCGCTCGATGCAAAGCCCAGCGTGAGCGCCAGCAAAGTGCGGCGCAAGTGGATGGCGTTAGGCAGCATGGCGGCGAATCCTCGACGAAGCGGAATGCTGTTGATTATCGGTAAATTTCTGCTGGTTGGTTGAAACAGTTTGCAAGCAGATGTTTCTGCTGGAGGAGTTTCTCCTAATTTGATCATCTCAGGACTGGGGGCGTAAGTAATCTTTATCAGGCAGATTTCGGCCATGAGCAGGCACACGGGTCACAGAAAATGCGGTTCGGCGAATGAGTTCA
>CAYRBE010000125.1:5588-6998 GCA_964422345.1 uncultured Dechloromonas sp. | reverse complement strand
GGCTGCGATGCAGTCGGTCTGGACTGGACGATCGACATCGGTGAAGCGCGTCGCCGGGTGGGTGACAAGGTCGCCCTGCAAGGTAACGTTGATCCCAACGTACTCTTCGCTACCCCGGAAATCGTTGCTGCTGAAGCCAAAAAGGTTCTCGACAGCTACGGACCGGGCAATACCGGCCACGTTTTCAATCTGGGTCACGGGATTTCTCAATTTACCCCACCAGATAATGTGACGGCACTGGTTGAAGCGGTTCATTCACACAGCCGTCTATTACGTAAGTAAGAGATATAAGCGGGGCGTAAGGATTTACTTATTCACAGTAATTTTGCGTCCCGCTAAAATTTTCACTGAAATTCGCTTGACAGTTTGTAACTTACTTAAGTGACTGATTTAAAAGTGTTTTGTTGTTTGCCCTATATTTCAGCAAAGTGACAAAACTCCTTTTGTAACGCACACTTAGCGTTATTGTTCCTTAGTCATCCACAAAGTTATCCACAGCTTTTGTGGGTAAGTGAAAAAGTCCTTTTGGCTCAAAGCGTTTGAGGAATTTTCGGAGAAGCAACGGCAACTGCCGGATTATTTATGCCCGTTATCTCCGTCGCGCTTGATCTCCCACTGCATCGCTTGTTTGAATATACCGTTCCGGCTGCGTCCACCGTAGACATCGGTTTGCGCGTGCGTGTCCCGTTTGGTCGGGGCGAGAAAATGGGCGTGATTGTCGATGTGGCAGAAAGCAGCGAATGGCCGCTGGCGCAATTAAAGGCGGCCGGTGAGATCCTCCGGGATTTGCCGCCTTTACCAGCCGATTTTTTTGCCTTGTGCCGCTTTGCCAGTAGTTACTATCAGGCCGCCCTTGGCGAAGTTTTGATGCAGGCTTTGCCGGTTGGTCTAAAGCGTTTTGATCCCCCAAAACGGCGCAACGCGAAGCCAGTCGCTTCGGTAACGCCGAGCATTCGTCCCCAGCTTACGGCTGAACAACTCACCGCGATTGAAGCGATTGATCCCGCATCTGGGTTTGCAGCCCATCTGCTGCATGGTGTAACCGGCAGCGGCAAGACCGAGGTTTACCTGCATTTGATTGAACGGGCGTTGGCTGCGGGTCGCCAAGTCTTGCTGATGGTGCCGGAAATTAACCTCACGCCGCAGCTTGAAGGCCGTGTCAGGGCGCGCTTCCCTGAGGCTGGTGTGGTTTCCTTGCATAGCGAGCTGGCTGAAGCAGCGCGGGAGCGCAACTGGCGGGCGGCATTTGCCGGTGAAGCGGCGATTGTTTTAGGCACCCGACTGTCGATTTTTACCCCTATGCCAAGGCTGGGCTTGATCGTGATTGACGAGGAGCATGACGCCTCGTTCAAGCAGCAGGACGGCATGCGTTATTCGGCACGGGATATTGCGGTATTTCGGGCGCATCAT
>CAYRBE010000125.1:2213-5488 GCA_964422345.1 uncultured Dechloromonas sp. | reverse complement strand
TCGCCGGTGCTGGCTTGTCCGGCCTGCGGCTGGGTGTCGCGCTGTCAGCGCTGTGCCGCCAATCTCGTGCTGCATCTGGCGGACCGCCGACTGCGCTGTCACCACTGCGGCTTTGAGGGGCATGTGCCGAAATCCTGCCCGACTTGCGGTAATCAGGATATTCATCCCTTTGGCCGGGGCACGCAGCGCCTTGAGGTTTGGCTACAGGAGCAGTTTCCGGAAGCGCGGGTCTTGCGGGTGGACCGTGATTCGGTGAAGAGCCGGACGCAATGGGAAGCCATTCTGGAGAAAATTCATGGTGGTGAGGCAGATATTCTGGTCGGCACTCAAATGCTGGCCAAGGGTCACGATTTCCCGAAACTAACGTTGGTTGGCACGCTGGGGGCTGATTCGGCCTTATTTGCGGCCGACTGGCGTTCGCCGGAGCGCCTTTTTGCCCAGTTGATGCAGGTTGCCGGGCGAGCCGGGCGGGCGGAATTGAAGGGAGAGGTGTTGATCCAGACCGAATACCCCGATCATCCCTTGTTTGCCGCATTGGTGGCACATGATTACCCGAAATTTGCCGCCAGTCAGCTCAAAGAGCGCGAGCAGGCCGGGTTCCCGCCTTACTCGTTTCAGGCGATGTTGCGAGCCGAGGCGCCGGATATGGCGGATTCAATCGCTTTCCTCAAGCTTGCCGCCGCCTTGCCGGTGATTGAGGCACACGAAAACGTGCTGGTTTACGATCCGATCCCGATGAAAATGGCCCGGCTGGCTAATCTTGAGCGCGGTCAGTTATTGCTTGAATCCGGCTCACGACGGGCTTTGCAGGCGTTTTTGCCCGAATGGCGGGAGGCGATTGAAGGTCTGAAATCACCTTCACGTTTGCGCTGGCATATTGAGGTTGATCCGCTCGAATTCTGACCGGCACGTAGTTTGCTGGTACTCCCTCCCAATAACAGTCAGGAGGGCGACATGAAAATTCAGGAATCGACGGTGCAACTCACCGCTAGCCATGAGGCAACGCGCAGCCAAAGCTTGGAAGTCACCACAGAGATCGGCTTTCGCAAGCTGTTCGACAAGATGGCATTGGACTCGGAGGATGATCAGGCTGCGGCATTGCAGCGGGTTCAAATGCTTTTGCAGTCGCTGCTTGATGCCATCATGGCTGCAATTGATGGCAAAAAGAGTAAGGAAATTTTTGCCGCCGGCGACGTCGCACCGCCTGGTCAGGGAAAAGTCGAGGCAGACTCTGGTGGCGGCATAGAGATTAACTGGCAGCGCAGCATCAAGGAGATGGTCTGCGAGTCCGAGAAAACCACAGTTTGCGGCAAGGGCAAGGTCACCACTGCGGATGGCCGGGCGATTGATTTTGAATACATGCTGGCAATGGAGCGGAGCTTTTCCAGTGAGAAGTCGATGCAGGAAAGTGGTGTCATCAAGCTCAAAGATCCGCTGATGCTCAGCTTTACCGGTAAGGCTTGCGAACTGACCAAGGATTGCCTGAAGTTCGATTTAAATTCTGACGGCGTGCTTGAGGACATTCCCGGTATGGGGGCTGGCACCGGTTTTCTGGTTCTCGACCGCAACGGGAATGGCAAGGCTGATGATGGCAGGGAGTTGTTTGGTGTCGCCAGCGGCAACGGTTTTGCTGATTTGGCCAAACTAGATGCCGACCATAATGGCTGGATTGACGAATCCGACCCGGCGTATCAACAGCTCGCCGTGTGGTCCGGGGATGGTTTTAGTTCGCTGGCTCAGCGCGGCGTGGGTGCGCTGAGCACTGCTACGGTGCACGCTCCATTTTCACTAAAAACCAATACCAATGAATTGCTTGGGCAAATTCAGGCGGCGGGTTTTTATCTGACTGAGGCCGGCCAGGTTGGGCACATGCAGCAGGTTGATCTGGCGGTATCAGACAGCCCGGCGGGGCAGAAGCATCCAGATCAGGGCCAGAAGCTGGCCGCCTAAGAGCATGAAAAAGGCGGCGCGGAAGGCTGCGTCGCTATTCCATCCATTCGCCTGCAGGGCATCAACCAGTCCGCCTATGCCCCATTGCAGGCCGAATGCGCCGGCAAATACCAGCAAGTTCAGCGCCGTGTTGGCACGCCCGGATAATGCTGCTGGAAAGGCTTGGGCGACCAGCGAATACGAGACGTTTGACAGAGAAAAACAAAAGCCCAGTATCGGCCATAACAGGTAGCCGGCAAAGGTCGGAAAACTTGCAATTACGCCGAGGAGAGCGACCGAAACGCCCATTGCGCCGAGGTAAATTTTTTCCAGTTTGATGCCACGGT
This sequence comes from uncultured Dechloromonas sp., assembly GCA_964422345.1. Lineage (GTDB taxonomy): Bacteria > Pseudomonadota > Gammaproteobacteria > Burkholderiales > Rhodocyclaceae > Azonexus. Next base: position 3,212 of record CAYRBE010000125.1, on the reverse strand, counting down.
GCACCAGCTTGGTCGCAAAAAATCCCATGAACAGGAAGCCAGCCAGCATGGTGCCGCTGATCCAGGTTAGCCGGGTGGCAATTTCAGCCCCGCTCATGCCTTCGAGTACGGTCATCCAACGCGAGGCCCACAATCCTTGAACCGCCATGAAACCACCGGTGAACCAGAAACCCATCGGGGCGTAGCGCCAGAAATGGGTGCTGGAGAATATGGTTTTGACGCCGGCGATTTGCTCGGCGAATCCAGCGCCCGGCGGCGCGTTGTCTTTTTCCGGGACAAAATACCAGAGCAGGGCGGAGACAACGAGGGTGGCTACCGCCAGCCCGAGTGCAATATCGCGCCAGCTGGCAAAGCCCAGTGCCAGCTCAAGTGGTTTTGACGCTGCGAGCGCACCCAATCCGCCAGAGGCCATGATCCAGCCAGTCAGCGAGGCCTGACGTTCGGGTGGGAACCATAGCGAAAAGGCTTTGAATGAGGCCATCAGGCAAGCCGAGACACCCAGCCCGATCAAGGCACGGCCAATCGCTAATCCGCTGAGTTGGTCGGATAAGGCAAAAACTGCAGCACCGCTGGCGGCAAGCAAGAGCAATCCGGACTCAACTCGACGCGCGCCGAAGCGGTCGAGCAACATGCCGAGTGGTAACTGGGCTGCGCCAAAGGCGAGAAAGTAGGTGCTGGTGAGTAAGCCGAGCGCGTTATCGCCGAGCCCAAGGTCACGCGCTAGTACTGGACCAATGACCGCATTGGCGGTGCGGTAGAGATAGGAGAGGAAATAGCCGGCTGCAAAAGGTAAAAACAGTCGGATCCACAGGCTACGGTTGTCGGCTTGGTTCATTTAGCCGCCTGTGTTGCAGTTTGGGTCGGGTTTTTGCGTAACCATTGCATGCGTTGTTCCATTTTGTTCTGCCATTGAGTGGCGATGCCCGGTGTAGCGGCAAGTTGTTCGAGTTCAGCCAGCTCTGGCCGGTGGCTTTGCCAAAGTTGCATCGCCTCAGCGAG
>CAYRBE010000125.1:0-2113 GCA_964422345.1 uncultured Dechloromonas sp. | reverse complement strand
AAGCCGTCAAAGCCAATTTCCAGTTGCCCCGTGGCGGCTTGTTTATACATGCCGGTGGGACGGCCGGATTCAGGGAGTGGCCGGATGTTGCCGACAAAGAGGAGTGTTTTCGCCATGATCCTTTGATTTTCCCACTAATCAGGGAGAATTCCATAACCAGGCAGCGCCACGGACCCCCGAGGAATCCCCATGTTGTGGCGGGAGGAATTTTGTGTAACAGGTGTCTGAAAAAACGTGCGGCGCGCAACGAGCCGGGAGATTTGTATAGAGTCGGGACAATTTGGATAGCCCGCCACCTAGCACGATGACCTGTGGGTCGAGCAGGTTGATCACACCGGCCAGCGCCCGGCCGAGCCGGGTTTCGTAGCGTTGCAGGGTGGCTTCGCTATGTGGGTCACCTGCTTGAGCGCGTTGATCGATTTCCTCTGCGCTGAGTGTTTCGCCCGTCATGCGAAGATGGTCTGCACTCATCCCCGGGCCTGAAAGGTAGCTCTCTATGCATCCTTGTCGGCCGCAGTAACAGTCGGGCAAAGGTAGGTCTGCCGCAGAGGGCAGTGGCAAGGGATTGTGTCCCCATTCGCCGGCAATCGCATTGGCCCCGGTGATGACCTGCTGATTGATCACAATGCCGCCACCGACGCCGGTGCCGAGAATGATGCCAAAAACGACTGATTGATCTTGTCCGCTACCATCAATGGCTTCTGACAAGGCAAAGCAGTTGGCATCGTTGGCCAGCCGAATATCGCGCCCGAGCATATTTTGTAAATCTTGACGCAGGGCTTGGCCGATCAGGCAGGTGGAGTTAGCGTTTTTGATCAGTCCGGTGGCCAGAGATTCAGCACCGGGAATACCAATACCGACTGATCCACGCTGCCCCAGCGTGATTTCGCAGGCTTCGACCAGACCCTTGATGGCCCTCAGCGTGGCCGCATAATCGCCTTGGGGCGTGGGGATGCGTTGTCGTAATAAGCTTTGCCCGTCTTGGGCGAGGGCGATGATCTCAATTTTGCTACCGCCGAGGTCTATCCCCAGCCGCAGTTTAGATTCGAACTGCAACGGCCTTGACGTTTCCGTAAGTGGTGGTCATGGTACGCAGAACGCTGGCGCCGGCATCAAGCAGGAGCATGAAGAGGTCGCGCTCGGAATACAGACAAACCTCGCCCTTGATGCCGTATTTTTCGGCCATCGTGGGTGATAGCTTGGAATAGCGTTGATCCAGTGGTTGATCAATATCGGGATAGTCCCGGCTGAGCTCGGAGTGCAGGCCATGGATGGAGAGATACATGCGCCCGCCAATTTTCATTTTGAGCAGGGTTTGCCGGATAACCTGCCGGGCTTCCTGATAGGGGATGCCGCATATCCCGCGCCGGATGAAAACGATGTCGAATGGTTCGCCGGTGGTTTCATCCGGTAGATCAGCCAGTTCGTAAGGCAGATAGGTGATTTCGTCCTTCATTCCGCTGGCGAGAATGCGGCCTTCTACATCGCGCTGAAGGCTGGCTTTATCGACCACGACAACCTGAGCGCCTAAGCGGGCAAATTTGACGGCCTGGTCGCAATGACCGGCTGGGGAAACGAGAACAGATACCCGGCGATCAAAGCGCTGGCGCTTGACGCACTCTTCTAGGGCGAGCCGTTCGTTTTCATCATTCCCCGGCTCAAGTGGATTGGCGGTAGTATCGTTATTCATAACTTGTCTCCCTATGCAGAACATTCTGCACCAAGGCTTGAGGGCCGACAACCAAAAATTTTTTCAGGAGCATGAAGCATGTTGGTTCGATTTGATTCTAGTGTTACCGGTGAATTGCTGATGTTTGCAGAAGCTGCGCGAAATTTGTTGCAAGCGATAGGTAAGCCGACCACAGCGCGGGGCAGTTTCGTTCAGGGTGAAATGGCGGCAGCTGCAGAGGCGTTGCGGGCTGCTGTAAAAGCGGCTGAACCAGCGCCGGAACCGGATCCAAAAGATGAAAGCACTAATGATCTGGGTGACCGGAAAGCGCCGATCGTGGTGGCGATGAGCCAGCGTGCCTGGCCGCTGATTGATATGCTGGAACGCACCAGCAAGGGTGGGCCTAAGGCGAATATTGTCTGGGAAGCTGCGGCTGATTTTTAA
>CAYRBE010000124.1:4762-7010 GCA_964422345.1 uncultured Dechloromonas sp. | reverse complement strand
AACCCTCCGGCGACGAAATCGCGCTTTTTGAACACGCTTTTCATCAGCGCCTGCCCTTGCTCATCAAAGGGCCAACCGGCTGCGGTAAGACCCGTTTCGTTTCGCACATGGCAGCACGCCTCAAGCTGCCGCTTTACACCGTCGCCTGCCATGACGACCTGACCGCTTCCGACCTGGTAGGCCGCCACCTGATTTCGGACAAGGGCACCTACTGGTCAGATGGCCCGCTTACCCGCGCCGTGCGCGAAGGCGGCATCTGTTACCTTGATGAAGTCGTCGAAGCCCGTAAAGACACCACGGTTGTTCTTCATCCACTCGCTGATGACCGCCGCATCCTACCCATCGACCGTACCGGTGAAACACTGGAAGCCCCAGCAAACTTCATGCTGGTCGTTTCCTACAACCCGGGCTATCAAAACCTGATGAAAGGTCTGAAACCATCGACCCGTCAGCGTTTTGTCTCGATGCGCTTTGATTTCCCCGGCGCTGAACGCGAACAATCCATCCTGATCAGCGAAACCGGTTGCGATGCTGACCTCGCCAAGCGCTTGGTCGGGATTGGCAAAGCCTTCCGCGCCCTCAAGGACCGTGATCTTGAAGAAGTGGTCAGCACCCGACTGCTGGTTTATGCCGCAACCCTGATCAAATCTGGCTTTGACATCAGCGCTGCCTGCCGCGCTGCGCTGGTAGAAAGCCTGACCGATGATGAAGAAACCGTTGAAGCCTTGATGGAAATTGTTAATGCTTCCTTCGGACGCTAATTCGGAAGATGACGGCCGCGATCTGGCCGTCATTGCCGAAGGGCTCTATCTCGCAAATTTGTTGCTAATCCCCGGCATAGCCTTCGCAATATTGTTCTGGCTTTGGCTGAAAAACCGTGACACTGCATCCTTACTGGCCCGCCAGCACCTTAAACAAACAACCTTTGTCAGCCTCTATGGCGGGCTACTCATCGTTTCACTTTCCGCCATCTTTATCGGGGTTGGCGGTCTGTACTGGGAATGGACCTGGGTCGTTGTCATCATGTATTTCACCTGCATCCACTCAACGCTCGTTATGTTCGGCATGTATGCCCTGGCTAAAGCAATGGCCGGGCAAGTCTGGCGCTTCCCAGTGATTGGCCCCTCGATCAAATGACCAAGCCACCGCTGCAGCGTGCGCGCCTATGGGCCCAGATCGGCTTCTTCACGCTATTCACCCTGACGCCGATTTTCGATCTGCTGCGCTACGACCTGACCGAAAAACACGCTTATTTCATGACCTTTCAATGGCACATCGGGATTGATGACCTGATTGCCGGCCGAGTTGATGCCAAAGAAGCCGCGGCCAACCTCGTCTTATATCTGTTTTTGCCCATCCTCGGCACCGGTGCCTTATTGATTGGTGTCGCCTGGAAATGGGGCCGACTCTACTGCGGTTGGCTCTGCCCGCATTTTTCAGTGGTTGAAACGATTAACCAGCTGATGATGATCGCCTCCGGCAAACATTCGGTATGGGATAAAAAACAAACCCCGCCCTGGGAGCCGGATGGTTCGCCAGCCAAGCGCGACAAACGTTACTGGTTGATTGTCGCCCCGGCTGCCGTAGCCTTCGCCTTTGCCTGGGCCGTTGTCGGCCTGACCTATTTAATGCCGCCAATGCATGTGTACAGCGGACTGCTGAACGGCGGCCTCTACCGCGGCGAGATCATTTTCCTCAGCGCCGCTACAACCGTCCTCACTCTCGAATTTCTTTTTGCCCGCCATCTCTTCTGCCGCTACGCCTGTGCAGTCGGGGTGTTCCAGAGCTTTGCCTGGATCGGCAACCGAAAAGCCATGGTCGTCGGTTTTGAGCGCGAACGCCTGAGCGAATGCGCCAACTGTCTCAATGGCAACGGATCAGCCTGCGATGCCGTCTGCCCAATGCGACTCAAACCACGCAACGTCAAGCGCTGGATGTTCGCCTGTACCCAATGCGGCCAGTGTATTTCGGCCTGTAGCACGGTGCACCGTAGCAATCCCGATGGCCAACTGCTCAAATGGGTTATCAACGATGAAGCGAAACGCAACGAAGCTCGCTTCTCTGCACTCTCAAATACCGACGAAGACGCCGGTGGAAAACTGTAAATCATGGAAGAATTTGTCGGAAAACTTTGGCACAACTGGGTCACCAAATCTGCAGACGGACACTTTCCTGAAGCGGCGGTCAAACTCACCGACATTGAAAAAACTGTCGGCATCCTGTTCCGCGCGCTCGGTGGCGACCCCGG
>CAYRBE010000124.1:0-4662 GCA_964422345.1 uncultured Dechloromonas sp. | reverse complement strand
CCCGGCCTGCGCCCGCGCTACGAGCGCCTTGTTGCCGCCCATCTTGAACGCCGCATGCCGCTCGACAAGCTGCTTCCTGATGAAGCAGCGCAAGAAGCTGCCATCCGCGAGGCCCTCACCCATCCGGCCACAGTCGATGGTTTGCCGCCGCTCAATTCACGAAAATCACGCCCACCCCAACCAGTGCTACTCTGGCTGATCGCATCCGACACCGTTGTTGCGGGTGGAAAAATCCCCGACCCGGGCGAGCAATTACCCAGCGAAGGCAGTGGCAACAGCGAGCACGAGAAAAAGGCCCACAAAGCCGAGCAAGTTGAAACGCCCGACAATGAAGCCCCCATGCTCATCATGTTCCGGGCCGAAAGCCTGCCGACCTGGGCCGAGTATGTGAAGGTCAATCGCGCCTACGATGACGACGAAGACCCTAACGCCAAAAACGTCGCTAACGATCTCGACAAACTTTCCCTGACCCGTGATGGTGAAACCTCTGTTTCACGCGTCAAATTCGACCTCGATCTACCCTCCGCTGCGGAAGACGACACACCGATCGGCCCCGGCATTCCCTTGCCGGAATGGGACTACCGAAAATCCATCATGCATCAGGATCATTGCTCCGTTCAGCCAATGATCGCCCACGATGCTGAGCCAGCTGAACTGCCAGACTTTCTGGTCGCCACTGCCAAAAAACTCCGTGGCCAGTTCGCCGCCCTCACCCCGCAACGCCGCTGGCTCAAAGCGCAGCAGGATGGTGCTGAGCTTGATGTCGATGCCTGCGTCCGCAATCACGCCGACCGCCACTCCGGGCACACACCGGAAACCGGCGGCTACCTGGCCCAAGCTCGCTGCGAACGTGACCTCGCCTGCCTGCTACTGGCCGACCTCTCAATGTCGACCGACGCCTGGATTTCAGATACCCACCGCATCGTAGATGTCATCCGCGACTCCCTGCTCCTCTTTTCAGAAGCACTATCCGCTACCGGTGACCGCTTCGGGATTTACGGGTTTTCTTCATTACGCCGGCAGAACATCCGCTTCCATATTCTCAAGGACTTCAACGGCCGCTATAACGCTGCAGCCCGTGGCCGCATTCTGGCCATCAAACCCGGTTTTTACACCCGCATGGGTGCGGCGATTCGTCAGGCCGCAAACATTCTGTACGAACAGCCCGCCGGCCGGCGTTTATTGTTGATCATTACCGATGGCAAGCCCAACGACCTCGACCTCTACGACTCCCGTTACGGCATCGAAGACACTCGCATGGCTGTCCATGAAGCCCGGCGCATGGGACTCACGCCCTTCTGCGTCACTATCGACCGTGAAGCTGGCTCCTATCTTCCCTACCTCTTCGGCCCGGCTGGATTTTGCGTCATTCGCAAACCCGAAGAACTCCCTCGCCGCCTCCCTTTACTCTACGCCCAATTAACCCGTGCGTAGTCCTAAAGAACTATTGCCTCCCCCCTAGGGGAATGACACCATGCCGCACACTGTTTTAACAAAGATCAAAAAAACATGCAGTCCAGCCATCCCATTAATATTGAAGCCTTACTGACTCACATCCCCCTGTTTAACGGCCTTGCACCGGAAGAGATTTCGCGGATTGCCCGTTCAACACGTGAAGTAAACGTTAGCAAAGGTGGCATCCTCTTTCACAAGGGCGATGTCTGCACCGGTTTTCATCTGCTAGTTTACGGCCAGGTAAAGCTCGCTTTCACCTCGCCACAAGGCAACGAAAAAGTTGTCGAAATTCTCAGCCAGGGACAAAGCTTCGGTGAAGCCATTATGTTCATGGAAAAGCCCTACATCGTTTTTGCTCAGGCACTGACTGACTCACTGCTCCTCCATGTTTCGAAGCAAGCCGTTTTCGACGAGCTTGAGCGCGACCATAACCTTTGTCGCAAAATGCTCGCCGGTATGGCCATGCGTCTGCATCAGTTGATGAATGACGTTGAGTCCTACTCTCTGCATTCCGGCAAGCAACGCATCATTGGTTACCTGCTACGAGAACTGCCGGAAGCGGACGAGAATGGCAAGAATGTTTCGGTCACCCTATCGACCAACAAAGGCGTTATCGCTTCCCGCCTCAACCTGACCCAGGAACATTTTTCGCGCATTCTGCACGAACTCACCGAACTGGGGCTGATTGTGGTTGAAGGCAGAAAGATCCACATTCCTTGCGTGACCAAACTCAGGAAACACGAAGGCTAAAGCGGAACTGAGCACTTCCAGCAACCAAAATTGTAAAACTGCAGAATAAAAAAGGGGCGATGAAAATCGCCCCTTTTTGCTTGTGCACCGTAGCAGTCTAGTCGGTGATGAGTTTCCCCTTGGTCAGCAAGTCTTGAATGATTTGCGTATCATTTAAAGTGCCATTGCTGGTCAAATCAACACCTGACAACACAATCTGCTGATTAACCGTACCGGCAGCACCTGTATGCTTAACATCAATAACCGTACCACCAGAAGCATCCTTGGTGAAATGCAGGTAATCAGTCAGGTTTCCAGTGCCAATCGTGTGATTTTCACTTTGCAGCAAATCCCGCAAATCAAGCACATCACCACCAGCGGCTTTAGATGCAATGTTGAAATCGGCAATCGTATCTTTTGCCGGCGCCCCTACACTGCCTTGATCACCCAGTGTCCAAGCAAAGGTATCAGAACCTAATCCACCGGTCAGAAGATCGCTGCCTTGCCCGCCAGAAATATAGTCTGAGCCAGCACCCGCCTGGACAATATCATTTCCGCCTCCAGCGCTAATGCGATCACGGCCATCGCTGCCAACCACTTTTTCAGAATCGACCGTACCGGTGTAATCCGCACCTGTTCTAACTGCCCAAACACCGTTTGAGGTTTCCACCATATCCTGACGATCAGTCAATACCGGCTCGGAACCCGTCTGGTACATCGCAAGATTATCCAAGCTCATGTTCAAGTAGGTAGCACTTCCGGTTGGCCGGTACTGAACAACCAACTCAGCATTCCCCCCTTGCTCCCAATAGACAATTTCAACTGTGTGAAAGCCCTCGCCTATGGTTACCGGGGTAGTAGTTGCACGCGTGGTTGGCGATTGATTGGCATTGAATTCAAGCACTGCCACACCATCGATACGGATGCTAAAGCCATCGTCGGCACGCACCTGAAAATCGTATTGACCGCCGGTAAAATACGCCTTACCGACCATACGCATAATCGAGTCCGTCGTTTGACCAAAGGTGCTCGTTGCCTGCAAAGAAGAAGCATCGCTACCTGCCGTCGCGGCTCCTAGGAAGTTGTATAAGGCGCCCGTAGTAATTGCTGAACCCGCCGCCACATTGGTGTTTGTACCCAAATTCCCCGTTACCGTTGGAGACTGCCCGTAGTTAATGCCATCAGCCACAAACGATGCATCAGAAGCAGCAGCGCTAGCCGAACTTGCAGTGCCAACAATATTGGAGCCTTGACGTAAGTTGATGATTGCCGTGATGTCGGCAATGCTATCCAGATTTCCAACGGTCGTATCGCCTGACTGAGCGTTATTTCCAGCCGTAACCGTCTCGTTGTAACCGAAAAATTCGCCATGCAAACCTTTTCCAGCTGTAACCGAACTGCCCGTTGTGCTGGTTAATGTGACTAACTGAGGCGGCAAAACGTTGATGGTTAGCGTAGAAGAAGCGGTATCACCATCGTTGTCACGCAGGGTGTAACCAACACTTTCAGAATAATTTGCTGCCGTCGATGCTGGTGGCGTATAGGTATAAAGACTGGTGTCCATATCTACCTCAAACTTGCCACCCGCAAGCGTCGTTACTGTCCAAGCGTTAGTTGCTGCGTTGTAGGTACCGCGATTAGTCCCTGTCACAGCACCACCATTGCTGTAAGTTGATCCGTTGAGCACAAAGGAAGCCAAGTTGCCGCCATCAGCACCAACCCCTGAACCCGCACCTAGCGAACCGCTTACCAGGTCACCACCTGCAGGTGCGACAATAGAATCACGAAGAATTGGCGGCAGATCGACCGCCGGATTAGCCACCACAATCGCATTGGTATTAGTCTGAGTCATGCCGTTGTAAGCGACAGGATTCATATTGGCTTGCGTGGCCCCGACACCCATCCCATAGGCCATTGAGTTAATCTGGTTGGCATTCAGGAAATTGATCCAAAGCGCTTCTTCACCAGCTTGAATACCGTTCGCTCCCGTCAACGGTCCGCCACCATCCCAATCGGCATTAGAAGTCGGTTGTCCATCGGTCAGGAAGTAAGAAACATTTTTTCCACCAACTATCTTTCCACTATCGGTGAATGCACCTTGAGCAGTTAGTAAAGCTGCATCATAGTTAGTGCTACCACCAGCAGTGAGACCATTGATGATTGTTTGAGCTCGAGCAAGATCAACCCATACTGGGTCCCGCTCAGTTCCGTTATCAGAAAAAGTAACGATACGAACCTTGATGTCGCCGAGGTTGTCATACTGCGACAACATCATGTTGATAGACGTCTTCATCACATCAAGGCGCGTTGGACCAGAAACACCATTAGCGAAATCAGCCATAGATCCAGAAACATCGAGAATCAACAAGATATTTGTGTCCTGCGAAGGCAGAACTACCGTTTGAGTTCCAGGAATCGCTGTTGGCGCATCATCTTCAATATTTACCGTCAGCGTACCTTGAGTGGTAGCAGTACCAT
>CAYRBE010000123.1:0-7072 GCA_964422345.1 uncultured Dechloromonas sp. | reverse complement strand
AGCGAAAAATAGACCGGGCAATGGTTCATGCAGGCGCCGCAACGGATGCAGCGCAGCATGTCCTGATAATCCGAACCAAGCAGATTGGCCCGCCCGTTATCGACCAGAATGAATACCGTCTTTTCCGGGCCATCGCTCTCACCCGCTTGTTTGGTGCCGGTCAGCAGCGAGACGTAATTGGAAATGGTCTGGCCGGTGGCGGAACGCGGCAATAAACGCATCAGCGTGGCGAAATCTTCCAGTGTCGGGACGATTTTTTCAATGCCGGTAATCACCACATGCACCTTGGGCAGGGTCGTCACCATCCGGCCATTGCCCTCGTTGGTGACCAGCGCCGCTGAACCGGTTTCGGCAATCAGGAAATTGGCCCCGGAAATCCCCATTTCAGCCGTCAGAAAATGCTGGCGTAACACAGCTCGCGCCTCGCGTGCCATCGCCGGAATATCGGCCGAAGTCCGCTGTACTAGCGGGCGATCATGGGCCTGGGCAAACAAGGCCTCAACCTCGGCAATGCTTTTATGCACCGCTGGCGCAATGATGTGCGATGGCGCTTCGCCAGCCAGTTGAATGATGTACTCGCCGAGATCGGTTTCCACTGGCTGAATACCGGCCGCGCTCAGCGCTTCGTTCAAACGCGCCTCTTCCGAGAGCATCGACTTCGATTTGGCGACCTTAGTTACCCCATGCCGCCGAGCGACGTCGATCACCAGATCGCAGATTTCATCACCATCCCGCGCCCACAGCACTTCTGCGCCGCTCGCGGTGGCCCGCTCTTCGAAGATGGCTAGCCAGACATCAAGATCATTCAAAACCCGGTTGCGGATTTCTTCAGTCGCCAGCCGCAAGGCCTCAAATTCCAGCCCATCATCGGACAGCCCCGCGATAGCCTTGCTACGCTTACCCGAAAACAGCGGCTTGGCTTTCTGCAAGGCTGCCTGCAAGCCCTTGTTCTTGACGCTGACACCCGCCCGCGCCTGAAAAAACATGGCCTGCGAATGCGCCGCCGCCTTGCTCACTGAGCGCCTCCGGCCAACACTTCAGCAATATGGAGCACCCGCGTTTCAACATCACCCCGGCGGCGCAAACGGCCTTCAATATTGATCAGGCAGCCGACATCGCCACCAACCACGGCATCCGCCGCTACGGTTGCAATCGACGCGCACTTGCGATCAACAATTTGCGTAGACACCTCGCCAAAGCGCACCGAAAAAGCGCCGCCGAAACCGCAGCACTCTTCGCAATCCGGCATTTCCTTGAGGCTTAGACCGGCCACTTTAAGCAGCAACTCGCGCGGCTGTTGCTTGATACCCAAACCGCGTAAGCCCTTGCAAGAATCGTGATAGGTCACCGAACCGTCGAACCCGACCAGCGGCTTCGAGAATTTCAGCACATCAATCAAAAACTGAGTCAATTCATAGGCCCGTTCAGCCAGCGCCTGCGCCCTCGGCCCCCATTCTGGATCATCTGCAAACAGTTGAGGATAGACATTCCTGATCTGATCGGTGCAGGAACCGGAGGGGATGACGACATAATCGTAGCCCTCCAGTTCTGTAATGGCCTTCTTGGCCAAGTCAGCGGCCAGCGCACGATTTCCCGCGCTCCATGCCGGTTGGCCACAGCAGGTTTGGCCTTCCGGAACGACCACTTCGCAGCCCGCCGATTCGAGCAGACGCAAGCTCGCAAAGCCCACCGAAGGGCGCATCAGGTCAACCAGACAGGTAACGTAGAGGGCTAAGCGCATGCTAATATTGCAACGCACAAAAACACGAAGTGGCTAATGCTACTCAAACCGCACCAATAAAGGAATCCAGTTGACCGAAACTGCCAACGGGGCAGCTAAAAACCCCGGATCAATTCAGGTAATCGAGCGCATGATGTCATTGCTTGACGCTCTGGCGGACTCGCCTGAACCCACCAGCCTCAAGCAGCTTGCTGCCAGTACCGACCTGCACCCTTCGACGGCTCACCGCATTCTTGCTGCAATGACGAATGGTCGCTTTGTCGAACGTCAGGATGCTGGGACCTACCGTTTAGGTATTCGCTTGCTGGAACTCGGTGCCATCGTCAAATCACGCATCAACATGCGCGAAGTGGCGCTACCCTTCATGCAGGAACTCCATGAGAAAGTCGGCGAAGCAATCAATTTAGGCGCTCGCCACGACGACGAAATTATCTATCTTGAACGGACCTCGTCCGGTCGGGCGCTGGTTCGTGTGGTTTATCTGGTGGGTGGCCGTGCCCCTTTGCACCTCACCTCATTAGGCAAACTTTTCCTTGCCGCCGACGGCCCGCAGAAAATTCGCGAATACGCCAAACGTACCGGCCTACCGGGAAAAACACCCCATTCGCTAACCACCTTGACCGCGCTGGAAAAGGAATTGGAGAAGGTTCGCCGCCACGGTATCGCCTACGATGACGAAGAAGCCGAACTCGGCCTCAAATGCGTCGCCGCCCCGATTCATGACGAAGAAGGCAACGTCGTTGCCGCACTTTCGGTTTCAGCCCCTGCGGACCGCCATGACCCAAACTGGGTCAATCTCCTCAAGCAAACTGCCGATGCCGTTTCTCAGGCGCTTGGTCACATCAAGCTGAAAAAATAAAGGCCGCTTGAAGCGGCCTTTCCAGTGGAGCTACCCGGCAATCAAACCGGACGGCGATCACTACCCAAACTAGCACTTTCCATCCAGCGCTTGATCCGGTTGGCATCGCCTACCCGGGTCATTTTGCCAGCTGAATCGAGCAGCACGATGACCACCGGCCTGTCAGCCACACGTGCCTGCATTACAAGGCAACGACCCGCTTCCGAAATGTAACCAGTTTTGGAAACACCAATTTCCCAGTTATCACTGCGCACCAATGCGTTGGTATTGTGAAACTCACGAATATGACCGTTCAACTCAAGCTTGGCTTCAGCCGTGGTTGAGTAACCGCGAATCTCTGGATAACGCGCCGCTGCTGCAACCATGCGAGCTAAATCCTTGGCGGTCGACACATTATTGCTCGACAAACCGGTTGGCTCTTCGAAGTTCGAACGGGTCATACCCAAAGACTGTGCTTTCCGGTTCATGGCTGCGACAAAAGCCCGCATCCCGCCAGGATAGTGACGACCAAGTGCATGCGCCGCACGATTTTCGGAAGACATTAAGGATAACAACATGGCCGCATCGCGAGTCATTGTTGTACCAACGGGAATCCTTGAACGCGTACCCTTCAGATTGTCAACTTCCTCTTCGCCAATACCAATGACTTCTTGCATATCGAGTTTGGCATCAAGCACCACCATCGCCGTCATCAGCTTGGAAATCGAAGCGATAGGCACCACGGCGTCAGAATGCTTTTCCAGTAAAGACTGGCCGGTGTTCTGATCAATCACCAAGGCGGAAGCAGAGTAAAGTGCCAGCCGGTTGGGATCGATATCATTGTATGAAACACGACGCACCGGTTTCTTGCCGGCATCTACCGCTGCATGAACGGTCTTGCCTGATTTTGTACTTGCCTTAGCCGATTTCACCGGTGCTTTTGATCCAGCACTAGCAGATTTTACGGTGGGCGATTTCGCAGCAGTTTTTGTGGCCGTTTTAGAGGCTGAGTGCGAACTCTTGCTTGCCGGCGCAGCCGCATTTTTAGCTGCTTGCTGCTCGGGCTTCTTGGCCGTTGTGGCCTGCAACGGGGCGCTTAAACCAGCACCCAAAATCACCCCGATAAACAGGGCTGTCTTAATCTTTTGTTTCATTAACTATCTCCTGCCAGCACGGGGAAATTGTATCCCAGTTTAGCAGGAGATAGTTAAATATCAATAGAAATAGATAGATACAACAACAACTTAAAGAACCAGCTTAAACCGCATCAACTACCGTCAATGCTGTCATGTTCACAATGCGACGCACCGTGGCAGTTGGGGTCAAAATATGCACTGGTTTTGCCGCTCCCAGCAGAATTGGCCCAACCGTCAGGTTATCGCCTGCAGCAACCTTCAGTAAGTTGAATGAGATATTCGCTGCATCCAAAGTGGGCATCACCAGCAAGTTAGCCTGGCCTTTCAACTTGGAGTTCGGGAACGCAGCCAGACGAATCTGCTCGTCCAACGCGGCATCACCATGCATTTCGCCTTCAACCTCAAGTTCTGGCGCCCGCTTGTTCAGCATTGCCAAAACTTCGCGCATCTTGATTGAAGTCGGCGTTTCCTGCGTGCCAAAGGTCGAATGGGACAATAGGGCAACCTTAGGCTGAATACCAAAGTTACGAATTTCTTCTGCCGCCAGCAAAGTCATATCAGCCAGCTGCTCGGCCGTTGGATCGTAATTAACGTAAGTATCGGAAATAAACACTGTACGACCCGGCAACATCAACAGATTCATCGTGTAATAACGATCAAGATCAGGCTGCATACCGATCACACTCTGCACATACTCGCGGTGTGTTTCGTGACGACCGAAAGTGCCACAGATCATCCCGTCGGCGTAGCCCAGATGAACCATCAATGAACCGTACAAGGTAGCGCGGCGACGAATTTCGCGGCGGGCGTAGTCCACCGACACGCCTTTACGCTCCATCAGGCCATGATAGGTTTGCCAGAATTCATCGTAGTGTTGATCAAAGAACTCGCAGCCGTCGGTATGGACGATTTCAAAATCATCGCCCTCACGGATTCGCAAGCCCGCAGATTCGATACGGCGCTGGATTTCACTACGCCGCCCAATCAAAATCGGACGGGCAATGCCTTCGTCACGGACCACTTGCACCGCACGCAAGACGCGCTCATCCTCACCCTCAGCAAAGACCACACGCTTCGGTGCCATTTTTGCCTGCGAGAACACCGGCTTCATGATCATGCCTGAGTGATAGACAAACTCATTCAAGCCCTGAACGTAAGCATCCCAATCGGTAATCGGCCGGGTTGCGACACCGGAATCCATCCCTGCCTGAGCCACAGCGGGGGCAATTTTGACAATCAAGCGCGGGTCAAAAGGATTGGGAATCAGATATTCCGGGCCAAAACTGGCCACTTTCTCACCATAAGCCCGTGCCGCGACTTCGGATTGTTCAGCTCGCGCCAGTTCGGCAATCGCCTTGACTGCCGCCATCTTCATTTCTTCGGTAATCGTGGTTGCACCGACATCCAGCGCGCCACGGAAAATAAAGGGGAAGCACAATACGTTATTCACCTGATTCGGGTAATCAGAACGTCCGGTACAAATGATGGCATCGCTACGTACGCTCTTAACCAACTCAGGTGAAATTTCCGGGGTCGGATTGGCCAAAGCCATGATCAACGGATTTGCCGCCATCTTGACGACCATTTCAGGCTTCAATACCCCGCCGGCCGAAAGCCCGAGGAAGACATCAGCGCCTTCGATCACTTCACCCAAGGTCCGGGCATCCGTTTTCTTGGTATAGCGCGCCTTGATCTCGTCCATTTCTTCAACGCGACCTTCATAAACCAAGCCCTTGATATCGGTAACCCAGATATTTTCGGGTGGCGCGCCAAGCATGACCAGCAGGTCAAGACAGGCCAGCGCTGCAGCACCCGCACCTGAAGTCACGATTTTGACTTTAGTCAGGTCTTTACCAATCAGATGCAGACCATTCAAAATCGCCGCACCAACCACAATCGCTGTGCCATGCTGGTCGTCGTGGAAGACTGGAATCTTCATCCGCTCGCGTAGCTTCTTTTCAATATAGAAGCATTCCGGCGCCTTAATATCTTCAAGATTGATCCCGCCAAAGGTAGGCTCCAAGGATGCAATGATGTCAATCAGCTTATCCGGATCACGCTCTTCGATCTCCAAATCGAAGACATCAATATTGGCGAACTTCTTAAACAGCACGCCCTTGCCTTCCATTACCGGTTTGGCAGCCAACGGGCCAATCGCCCCCAGACCAAGGACAGCAGTACCATTCGTAATCACGCCCACAAGATTGGCTCGCGAAGTCAGCGTGCTGGCCTCACGTGGATCGGCAACAATTTCTTCACAGGCAAATGCCACACCTGGTGAATAGGCCATCGACAAATCGTACTGATTTGTCAGCTGCTTGATCGGTGTAACGGCGATTTTGCCCGGTTTTGGATGGCGGTGGTAATAGAGGGCCGCCTCGCGAAGTTGCCTAGGATCCATGTCTTCCTCCGTTTTGTATCGTGAAATTCTATTTCGAATGGTGCAATATATTACCGTAGACCTACAACACTTTCACTATCGGAAAACACCTAGGCAACAGAAGTCAAGTAGATATTTCCCCTAAGGTAAGGCATAATTATGGGCTTCCCAGCCGACGGCTCATGTGCCGCTATCAGCCTTGGTAGTGTGCTCCCGGCGACTGGCGTGAAACTTAGCTATTTCAGTAACTTAGAGAGAGACACCGCCATGACCGCACCGCTCAATGCACCTGACTACGTCAAACATGAAGGCCTGAAAAAATGGGTCGCCGAAATTGCAGCACTGACCCAACCTGATCGTATCCACTGGGCTGATGGTACGCAAGAAGAGTATGACCGCCTGTGCGCTGAAATGGTAGAAGCTGGCACACTAATTAAACTCAACGAAGCCAAGCGCCCGAACTCTTTCCTTGCTTTCTCTGACCCGTCCGACGTGGCGCGTGTTGAAGACCGCACCTATATCTGCTCCGAGAACAAGGAAGACGCCGGCCCGACGAACAACTGGGAAGCGCCGGCCAAAATGCGTGAAACCATGAACGGCGTGTTCAAGGGTTGCATGAAGGGCCGCACGATGTACGTGATCCCTTTCTCAATGGGCCCACTCGGTTCGCCGATTGCCCACATTGGTTTTGAAATCACCGACTCCGCTTACGTTGTCGTCAATATGCGCACCATGACCCGTATGGGCAAAAAGGTGTTTGATGTACTCGGCACCGATGGCGAGTACGTACCGTGCATCCACACCGTTGGCGCACCGCTTGAGCCGGGCCAGCAGGATGCCAAGTGGCCATGCAACCCGACCGTCAAGTACATTGTTCACTACCCAGAAACCCGCGAAATCTGGTCTTACGGCTCCGGCTACGGCGGCAACGCCCTGCTTGGCAAGAAGTGCTTCGCCCTGCGCATCGCTTCAAATAT
>CAYRBE010000122.1:0-7085 GCA_964422345.1 uncultured Dechloromonas sp. | reverse complement strand
AAGGCCGGCGATGCCGGCCTTTTTTTGTTGGGTGATAAGAGTCGGTTAAAATCTAGCTGTGGAACATCGTAGAAACATCTATCTCGTTGGCTTAATGGGTGCAGGCAAGACGACTGTCGGGCGGCAGTTGGCCAAGCGCTTGGGGCGTAAATTTTTCGATTCGGATCACGAAATCGTTGCAAGGACAGGTGTTTTGATCCCCACGATTTTCGAGATTGAGGGTGAGGATGGATTTCGCCGTCGTGAAGCGCAAACTATCGCGGAGTTGTGCGAGACCCCAAATATTGTAATGGCCACCGGGGGTGGGGTGGTTCTCAATCCGGAAAATCGTAAGCAACTACACGATACGGGTTGGGTGGTTTATCTTAATGTGCCGCCAGCCTTGTTATACGAGCGAACAAAGCACGATCGCAACAGGCCTTTGTTACAAACACCAGATCCGCTCCGCAAGCTTGAAGAGTTGCATGCAATTCGAGACCCAATGTACCGGGAGACGGCTCATTTTGTGGTTGAAGGCACTGGACTGGTAGCGTCCGGTATTGTGATGCACCTAATACGGGAATACAGCCGTCTATGCAAAACCTGATTCAAACATTGACTGTTGCGCTGGGTGATCGCGCCTATCAGATTCATATCGGCGCCGGTGCGCTTGCCGATCCCGTCTTGCTAAAGCCCTACATTAAAGGAAGCAAGGTTGTTGTTGTCACTAACACGACCGTCGAACCGCTGTATATGGGCGTGCTACGGTGCACCCTCGAAAAACTCAATATTTCATGCTTGGCAATTGTTTTGCCAGATGGTGAATCCTTCAAAACATGGGAAACGCTCAATCTTATTTTTGATGGTTTGTTGGGGTCGCATTGTGAGCGTAGTACGACATTAATTGCCTTGGGTGGCGGCGTCATTGGCGATATGGGTGGTTTTGCTGCGGCCTGCTACCAACGTGGTATGCCATTTATTCAGATACCAACCACGCTTTTGTCTTTGGTCGATTCGTCTGTGGGTGGAAAGACCGCAATCAATCATCCCTTGGGTAAAAATATGATTGGGGCGTTTTATCAGCCCAAAGTGGTGATAGCAGATATATCGACGCTGAATACCTTGCCAGATCGGGAGCTAAAGGCCGGGTTAGCAGAAGTGATTAAGTATGGATTGATTCGTGACCCTGAGTTTTTTGTCTGGCTTGAGGCAAATCTGGAGCGAGTGCTTGCGCGTGATGTTGAAGCACTCTCTTATGCAGTTCATCGTTCGTGTAGTAACAAAGCCGCTGTAGTTGTTGCCGATGAGTTCGAAAAGGGCGAGCGGGCGCTGCTAAATCTGGGACATACTTTTGGCCATGCAATTGAAACCGGATTGGGCTACGGGGAGTGGTTGCATGGCGAGGCTGTCGCTGCTGGCAGTATGATGGCAGCCGAACTGTCGTGTGCGCTAGGCTGGCTGACGCGTCCAGAGTTTGAGCGTATTGAAGCCGTGTTCAACCGTGCTGGTTTGCCAGTATTTGGGCCGGAAATGGGTCCATCTCGATATATTGAGCTCATGCGTCACGACAAAAAAGTTCAGGATGGGAAGCTGCGATTAGTTCTGCTTGAGTCAGTGGGGCGGGCGCTGATGTCCGATGTGGCCACAGAAGAGCAAATATCTGCTGCTATCACTGCCAGGTGTAAAAACCTAGTCTGAAAATCATCGAGGCGACCCATTTTGGTGCGTTGCACCATCTTGAATTTGAAGCGTTTTGCCAGTATATTTCATGGTTGCCGAAAAATATTTAATAGAGGCCGAGGCGGTGTGTATGACGCTCGGCTTTTTTTGTCATTGGTCAATGATTTCTGACCTGATTATTTGAAGGAATGCGTGTGATGGAACCGGCAGTACCTGAGCAGCAGGGTCTGTATGACCCCGCAAATGAGCACGACGCTTGTGGCGTTGGCTTTGTGGCCCATTTCAAAGGTCAGAAATCCCATAATATCGTCGAACAAGGTTTGTTGATTCTGAAGAATCTGGATCATCGCGGTGCGGTGGGCGCTGACCCCCTGCAGGGTGATGGCGCGGGTATTTTGCTCCAGATTCCGGATCAGTTTTACCGTGAAGAAATGGCTAAAGAGGGCGTGACATTGCCGCCTCTTGGTGAGTACGGCGTTGGCATGGTGTTCTTGCCACAGGAGGCTGCTTCGCGCCACGCTTGTGTCGAGGAAATTGAGCGTTCAATCAGTGCCGAAGGCCAGGTTTTGCTTGGTTGGCGCGATGTGCCGGTTAATTCTGATATGCCGATGTCGCCGACCGTCAAAGCGAAAGAGCCGGTGATTCGCCAGGTATTTGTTGGCCGTGGCCCGGATACTTTTGTCACTGACGCGCTTGAGCGCAAGCTTTACATCATTCGTCGTCGTGCTGCTAACGCCATTAAGTCGCTTAAGCTCAAGCACGGTCAGGAGTTTTACGTGCCGTCATTTTCGGCGCGGACGGTTAACTACAAAGGCTTGTTGCTGGCGAATCAGGTTGGGGTGTATTACTACGACCTGCAGGATAAGCGTACCGTTTCGGCTTTGGCGCTAGTTCACCAACGTTTCTCGACCAACACCTTCCCAACCTGGGATCTGGCTCACCCGTTCCGTTACATCGCACACAATGGTGAGATCAACACAGTGCGCGGTAACGTTAACTGGTTCAAAGCCCGCGAGCAGGCCATTTCTTCGCCTATTCTTGGCGACGATCTGAAGAAGGTCTGGCCGCTGCATTATCCGGGTCAATCTGATTCCGCATCCTTTGACAATGCGCTTGAACTACTCGTCATGGGTGGCGGTTATTCGCTAGCTCAGGCTGTGATGCTGATGATCCCCGAGGCTTGGGAAAAGCATACGACGATGGATGAGAATCGTCGTGCCTTCTATGAATACCACGCTGCCATGATGGAACCGTGGGATGGCCCTGCTGCGGTAGCATTTACTGATGGCCGTCAGATTGGTGCAACGCTCGACCGGAACGGTCTGCGTCCAGCACGTTATTTAGTGACCGATGATGACCTCGTGGTGATGGCATCTGAATCCGGTGTTCTACCGATTCCAGAGAAGAAAATCGTCAAGAAATGGCGTCTCCAGCCAGGCAAAATGTTCCTGATCGACATGGAGCAAGGTCGCATCATTGATGATCAGGAGTTGAAGAACTCGCTGGCCAACGCCAAGCCTTACCGTGAGTGGATTGAAAAAATCCGCATCAAGCTTGACGAAGTTCCGGCGCCAGCTGAGCAGTGTGCTGAAGCTCCGGCGTCCTTGTTGGATCGTCAGCAAGCGTTTGGCTACACGCAAGAGGATATTAAAGTCATTCTTGAACCTATGGTGCAGAACGGTGAAGAAGCGACCGGTTCTATGGGTACGGACTCGGCCTTGCCGGTGCTGTCGAAAAAGAACAAGACGCTTTACACCTATTTCAAGCAGCTATTCGCTCAAGTGACCAATCCGCCAATCGACCCGATCCGCGAAGAACTGGTCATGTCGCTGGTGTCCTTTGTTGGTCCCAAGCCGAATTTGTTGAACACCGCTGATATCAACCCGCCGATCCGTCTGGAAGTTTCGCAGCCAGTGCTGACGAAAGGTGATATTGAGAAGTTGCGTCACATCGGTAAATACACTTCCGGTAAGTTCAAGTCCCTTGAGCTGGATATTTGCTATCCGGTGGTTTGGGGCAAGGATGGCGTTGAGGCACGTCTGGCCTCGCTGGCTGCTGATGCAGAAGATGCTGTCCGTTCAGGTGCGAATATCCTGATCGTTTCCGATCGTAAATTGGACAAAGAACACGTTGCAATTCCAGCATTGCTCGCAACTTCGGCTATCCATCAGCATTTGGTCAAGAAGGGTTTGCGCACAAGTGCCGGTCTGGTTGTCGAAACAGGTTCCGCGCGCGAGACGCATCACTTCGCGCTGCTTGGCGGTTATGGTGCTGAAGCTGTTCACCCTTATCTCGCGCTCGAAACAATTGAGGCTTTTGCCAAGGGTGATGCTGAGCTGGCCGAAAAGTATGTCAAAAACTTTGTGAAGGCAATTGGTAAAGGTCTGAATAAGGTGATGTCCAAGATGGGCATTTCAACTTATATGTCCTACACTGGCGCGCAGATTTTTGAGGCGATTGGTCTACAGAAGGATTTCATCGAGAAATATTTCACCGGAACGCCATCAAATGTTGAAGGTATTGGTGTTTTTGAGGTTGCCGAAGAGGCCATCCGCTTGCATGCTGAGGCCTTCTCTGACGATCCTGTGCTGGCAAATATGCTGGATGCCGGTGGTGAGTATTCATACCGTACTCGCGGTGAAGAACACGTCTGGACCCCGGATACCATTGCTAAGCTTCAGCACGCGACGCGGACCGGTAAAACAGATACTTACAAAGAATATGCTCAGCTGGTTAATGATCAGACCAAGCGACATCTAACCCTTCGTGGTTTGTTCGATTTCAAGACGAGTGGTGAAGCGATTCCTCTCGATGAAGTTGAGTCTGCTAAGGAAATCGTCAAGCGTTTTGCTACTGGCGCGATGTCACTAGGCTCCATTTCAACCGAAGCACACACTACACTGGCGCTGGCCATGAACCGTATTGGCGGCAAGTCCAATACTGGTGAAGGTGGTGAGGATGCCAAGCGTTTTGCGCCGGTTAAAGCCGGTACGATGCTTTCAGAGATCATCGGTAAAAATCGTATCGAGCGCGATATCGAGATGAAAGATGGCGACTCTCTGCGTTCCGCGATCAAGCAGGTTGCATCTGGACGTTTTGGTGTAACGACTGAGTATCTGGTCAATGCAGACCAGATCCAGATCAAAATGGCGCAGGGTGCGAAGCCTGGTGAAGGCGGTCAGTTGCCCGGCCACAAAGTGTCTGAATACATTGGCTTCCTGCGTCACTCGGTACCTGGCGTAGGTTTGATTTCACCACCGCCTCATCACGACATTTACTCGATCGAGGATTTGGCGCAGCTGATTCATGATCTGAAAAATGCTAATGACCGTGCATCCATCTCGGTCAAGCTCGTATCTGAAGTCGGTGTCGGTACGGTTGCCGCTGGTGTTGCCAAGGCCAAGGCGGATCACATTGTGATCGCTGGTTTTGACGGCGGCACGGGCGCTTCACCACAGTCATCAATCAAGCATGCCGGTACGCCATGGGAATTGGGTTTGGCTGAGACGCAGCAAACGCTGGTGCTCAATCGACTGCGTAGTCGTATTCGCTTGCAGGTGGATGGTCAGTTGAAAACGGGCCGCGACGTAGTTGTTGGCGCGCTACTCGGGGCTGATGAATTTGGCTTTGCGACAGCGCCGCTGGTTGTCGAAGGCTGCGTGATGATGCGTAAGTGCCATTTGAACACCTGCCCGGTCGGCGTGGCCACTCAGGATCCGGAATTGCGCAAGCGATTCACCGGGCAGCCGGAGCATGTCGTGAATTACTTCTTCTTCGTTGCTGAAGAAGTGCGCGAAATCATGGCTAAGCTTGGCGTACGCAAATTTGATGACTTGGTTGGTCGTGCCGATCTTCTCGATACTCGTCCTGGCATCGAACACTGGAAAGCCAAGGGGCTGGATTTCTCGAAGATTTTCTACCTGCCTACGGTATCTGCAGATGTCCCGCGTTTCCATACTGAAACTCAGGATCACGGTCTGGAAAACGCACTGGATCATTCATTGATCAAGCAAGCCAAGTTGGCGCTTGAAAAAGGCCAGAAGGTTCAGATCGAAACGTCAATTATTAACGTAAATCGTACCTGTGGCACCATGTTGTCGGGTGAGGTTGCTCGTCGCTATGGCAATGCTGGCCTGCCGGACGACACCATCCATGTAAAATTAACCGGTACAGCTGGTCAGGCTTTCGGCGCTTTTCTCGCTAAGGGCGTTACGCTAGAACTCACAGGCGAAGGTAACGACTATGTCGGCAAGGGATTGTCGGGTGGCCGTATCATCATCAAGCCGAGCTTGGATTTCCGTGGCAAGACACAGGAAAACATCATCGTCGGCAACACCGTCATGTATGGCGCAACCGATGGCGAAGCCTATCTTGCCGGAGTTGGTGGTGAGCGCTTCTGCGTTCGTAATTCAGGTGGCACAGCCGTAGTTGAAGGCGTTGGTGATCACGGTTGCGAATACATGACAGGTGGCACGGTCGTTGTGCTGGGTATGACCGGCCGTAATTTTGCAGCGGGTATGTCAGGTGGTATTGCATACGTGTTGGACGAGGATGGTAGTTTCAAGCAACGCTGCAATCTGGCTCAAGTGGCTTTGGAAAAAGTATTGCCGGCGAGCCGCCAGATTACAGGCGAGCCTCTGCATCTCGGTATTGCTGATGAAAAGCAGCTCAAGGAATTGGTGACACGTCACGTTGAGTTCACCGGTAGCCAGACAGCCAAGACTATCCTCGCCGATTGGGATACCTACCGCGAGAAGTTCGTTAAAATTTATCCGCATGAGTACAAGCGCGCCCTTGGTGAAATGGCCGCTGCACAGAAGGAGGCCGCATAATGGGCAAGCCGACTGGATTTATGGAGTTTGATCGCGTTTCTGAGGCTTATGAGCCAGTTGAAAAGCGTTTGAAACATTACAAAGAGTTCGTTCAGACTTTGTCTGACGACGATGCCAAGACTCAGGGCGCACGCTGCATGGATTGTGGCATTCCGTTCTGCAATAACGGCTGCCCGGTAAACAATATTATTCCCGACTGGAATGATCTGGTTTTCCGTGGCAACTGGAAACAGGCATTGGAAGTTTTACACTCGACCAATAACTTCCCTGATTTCACGGGTCGTATTTGTCCTGCACCATGCGAAGCGGCCTGTACTTTGGGCATTAACTCAGAGTCCGTAGGCATTAAGTCAATAGAGCACTTCATTATCGACAAGGGTTGGGAGTCTGGTTGGGTTGTACCTCAGCCACCTAAAACCAAGACGGGTAAAAAAGTTGCGATTATTGGTTCCGGTCCGGCTGGTCTTGCTGCTGCGCAGCAATTGGCACGGGTTGGTCATGATGTGACCGTTTTCGAGAAAAGTGATCGTCTAGGTGGTTTGCTGGCTTACGGCATTCCTGACTTCAAGCTGGAAAAAACGGTGGTTGATCGTC
>CAYRBE010000121.1:534-7176 GCA_964422345.1 uncultured Dechloromonas sp. | reverse complement strand
TGGCAATGGCTCGTATGCGGGTTGATTCGCCGAGTTTGACCTGTATTCGGGTATATGCCTGAGCATTCTTGCCAAATTCAATTTCGGCGCAAAGCGGGGTCGGGTTTTTGTCAGCAAAAACGGCCAGGCTGCGAGTGTTGGCTATTCGGCTAGTGATCTCTATTTCGACCTTGGCGCCGTTTTCAGCGATCTCTGGTGCCGTGATCACGATGTCGCCTGTTTCAATCGCGTTGGCGCTGCCATAGGCTTTTAAAGCATCATTTACATTGCGAGCCGAAAAACTCGCCTTTTGCCATTCTGCGGCAATTGTCCGGGTTGGTACGAGTAGTCCAAGCCCTAAAAATGGTGAAATGATGGCCGCTACGGAGCCGCCTGCAAGTAGCTTTCTGCGATATTCGAGCATGTTTTTACCGTATTTATTTAGCTATCCAGTGGCCGGATTTGCCACCTGATTTTTCCAGAAGGCGGATGTTTTCGATACGCATGCCGCGGTCAACAGCTTTTGCCATATCGTAAATGGTCAGCAAGCCAACCGTGGTCGCGGTTAGCGCTTCCATTTCAACACCGGTTTTGCCATGGCATTGTGCGGTGACTTCGCAATGGATTGCATTGCGTTCGTGGTCAATAGTGAAATCAGCAGTGACGCGGGTAAGGGCAATCGGATGGCAAAGTGGGATCAAGTCGCCGGTACGTTTTGACCCTTGAATCGCGGCAATGCGGGCAATGCCGATTACATCGCCTTTTTTGGCGTTGCCGCTGGCAATCAGCGCCAGCGTTTCAGGAAGCATGAAGATGCTACCTGCGGCGCGCGCTACGCGAGCGGTTTCAGCTTTGCTGCCAACATCGACCATGTGTGCCTGGCCGGTGCTGTCGAAATGGGTAAGAGCTTGGTTGGTCACGAGAAATTACACCTGGTTACGATTCGCCAATGAGGCAGGTTTTGAGCTGCGGTATCATAGCATCATGCACCTGATTAAACGCCTAGCTGCCGGACTGCTTGCCTGCTCAATTCTGTTGCAGCCCTTGCGCGCCAACGAGTTACCGGAGTTGGGGGATGTGGCGAGTGAGGATTTGTCGCTGGCTACTGAAAAGCGTATTGGCCGCCAGATCATGAACGAAATTCGCTGGCGTGAGCCGTCCTATCTCGATGATTCTGATATTGAGGCTTATCTTAATCAGATTGGTGGCCGTTTGGCTGCGGTGAGTAGTGATCCGGGAATGGGGTTTTTCTTTTTTCCGATCAATGACCCAACTATTAACGCTTTCGCGATGCCCGGCGGTTATATCGGGGTTCATACCGGGCTGATTCTTTCAGCGCAGTCTGAGTCTGAACTGGCGGGAGTCATGTCCCACGAAATCTCTCATGTGACTCAGCGCCATATTGCCCGTCAGGTTTTTCAATCAAAAAAAATTGGCATGGCTTCGATGGTTGCCATGGGCTTGGCTTTATTGGCGGCACGATCCAATAGCCAGGTATCGAGTGCTGCGATAGCGACTTCTCAGGCTGGGGCAATTTCAGCGCAACTCGCTTTTTCCCGTGATTTTGAACGTGAGTCGGATCGTTTGGGGTTCGATATATTGCGTAAGGCGGGGATGGATGTGCGTGGCATGTCAGCCTTTTTTGAGCGCTTGCAAGGCGTCGTCCGCGTGTCTGAAAATACTGCAACAGCGTATTTGCGGACTCACCCGCTGACAAGCGAGCGCTTGACCGATATGCAAAACCGCGAGCAATCGAGTGCTTATCGGCAGGTTGCTGATAGCGTCGATTTTATTTTGGTTAGAGCTAAGTTACGCGCAATGTTGGGCACGCCTAGCGAAGCGGTTAAAGATTTTGGGATGTTGTTGCGGGATAAAAAGTACACGAGCGAGGCGGCTACCCGCTATGGTCTTGCCTATGCGCTTTATCGAAATCGTGATTTGGTTGGTGCTGAGCGTGAGATACAAGCAGCTAGGCGCCTAAAAGCTTCTTCTGCAATGATTGAGCGTTTGCTGGCGGATATTCGGATTGCGCAAGGTGATATTGCTGGTGGGATTACGGTTTACCATGATGCGATGGTGCGTTTCCCCATGCATAAAGGTTTGGTTTATGGTTATGCCGAAGCTTTGATTCGGGCAAAGCGGTTTGATGAGGCGCAACGCTTTGTCGTTAGCCAGTTGCAGAATTACCCTGATGATGTCCGCTTGTACAAAATGCGGGCCGAAAGCTATGCCGGGATGGGAAAAATGGCGCAGCAACATCAGGCTTTAGCTGAAGCATTCGCTTTGCAGGGACAAACCTCACCGGCAATTCAGCAATTGGAACTGGCTCAGCGAGCCGGTGATGCCAGTTTTTATGAGATGTCTACGATTGATGGGCGTTTGCGTGAATTACGGCGGCAGCTTGCGGATGAACTCAAGGAAAAACGCAATTGAGGGTAAAATCCCCCGTCAAAATTGAAAGCTGAGTTAAGACTTATTATGGAATTTGATCGCGATCTTGACGTAAAAGGGCTGAACTGCCCGCTTCCTATTTTACGTACGAAAAAGACACTGGCTGAAATGGAAACAGGGCAAGTTCTGCGCATTCAGGCAACTGACCCAGGCGCATTGAAGGATTTTCCAGCCTTTGCCAAGCAAACCGGTAACGAACTGCTCGAGCAGGGCGAAGAGAATCGGGTCTTTGAGTTTTTTCTGAAGCGCAAATAGACACCTCGTTTTACGCATTTTTTGAAGATCGGCGGGCGCCAGCGGGCGAACCTGCCGCTTGGTGTTTTGAGCGGCCCAGTGAATTGTTACTGGCCTGGGATATGGCATCGCTGCGTCTGGCGCTTGGTCGTCTAGCGGCCAGCACTGATTGGGTGGTGGTTTCCCTCGAATACGAATTAGGTTACCTGCTTGAACCGAAGGCTGCGCCAACGGGTTGGTCGCCTTCAGAGTCTCAGCCGCTGGCTCGTTTTTGGTGTTTTTCTCAATGTCAGATCTTGGATCAGGCTGGGGCTGATGCGTGGTTGAGCCAACGGCAAAACGGCTTGGCAGCTGGGGTGGGGGAGCTGACCCCGCTGATTGGCGAGGAACTCTACAGTGCTACGGTGGACAGGGTAAAAAGCCTAATTTCCGAAGGTGATTGTTATCAGGTCAATTTAACTTTTCCACTTGAGTTTAAGTGGTTCGGTTCTCCGCTTGATCTGTATGCCAAGCTGCGCACCCAGCAGCCTGTTCGTTATGGTGGGTTTGTTGGAAATGACGTTCAGGGTGTGGTTTCCTTGTCGCCAGAGCTGTTTCTTGTTCGTCAGGCGAATCGTTTGGTGACTCGGCCAATGAAAGGCACTGCGCCACGTAGTGCCCCCCCCGAACAATTGCGCGCATCGATTAAGGATCAGGCCGAAAATCTGATGATTGTCGATTTGTTGCGTAATGATCTGGGGCGGGTGGCAAACACGGGTAGCGTGATCGTTGAGCGTTTGTTTGATATCGAAGATTACCCCAGCGTCTGGCAAATGGTTTCTGAGATATCCGCAGAGGTCAGCGACGCAACGCTGCTCGATATATTGCAGGCCTTGTTTCCCTGCGGCTCAATAACTGGTGCGCCGAAAATTCGTGCGATGCAGATAGCCGCCGAGCTGGAAAATGCGCCGCGTGGTCTGTACACCGGGTCGCTTGGTTGGATAGCGCCAAACGGTGATTTCAGGCTCAATGTGGCGATTCGTACCTTGTTGCTAGAGGCAGATGGCAGCGGTCGGCTTGGCGTGGGGAGCGGTATTGTTGCTGACTCAATGCCGTTTGCCGAGTGGCAGGAGTGTTTGCTCAAAGCGCAGTTTTTACGGGGGGCTGACCCGGGATTGCTGCTCATTGAAACCTTGCGTCGTGAGAATCGCGCATACCCGCGTCTAGAATTGCACCTTGCCCGTTTACGTCAGTCGGCAGCCTGGTTTGGTTTTCCGCTAAATGAAGCGGCGTTGCTGGAGCTTTTGGATCAACAGCCATCCCAAGGTCTTTGGCGAATTAGATTAACGCTCGCCAAGTCGGGCGAGTTGGTGGTCAGCGCCTTTGTGCTTACGGATGAGCCAACGATGTCTCGTTGCGCTCGCTTGGCTGTTCAGCGAATTGATGCCGCCAATCCCTTGCGTCGTCACAAAACCACCGAGCGGCAGATTTATGATCAAGCTTTGTCGCAATTGGCGACTGATCCGGCGGTTTTTGATCTGGTATTTCTTAATCAGCGTGGTGAACTTGCTGAAGGCGCACGGAGCAATATCTTTGTCGAGCGGGATGGCGTTCTGCTAACTCCGCCGCTAAATAGCGGGTGTTTGCCCGGCGTGCTTCGGGCTGAACTGCTGGCTGCAGGTCAGGCCAAGGAGGCGACATTGTGGCCGGAAGATCTGGTTTCTGGTTTCTGGATGGGGAATGCTTTACGCGGCTTGATTCGGGTCGAATTGCAGGTCTAAATAAAAACGGCCTGAAAATCGTGTTTTCAGGCCGTACACCGTAGCATCGCAGAAATTCTCAGCGATGTGCCAGCTTGGCTGGCCGAAACCCCTTGGGGGTAATCAGCTGCGTAGCTTGCGTAGGTAAATTCCGAGCATGGAGAACAGGGCGGCTGCAATGCCGTAGTAAAAAGCCTTGGCAACATCAATGTCCTGATAATCCAGCAATACTGGCATGTCATTTTCGATCGTGTAACGAATGGTCGTCTGGAAGTGCCAGGAGGAAGCTTTGACCTCGTAAACCCGATTTTCAATTTTCCATTTGAGCCAGTTCATCTCTTCCTGCACATCACCTGCAGCCTCTGCAGGTGTCAGCGAGGTGTAGAGCCCCTTTTCTTTTGCATCTGCCAGGTCTTTGTAGGCGATGCCACAAGGTTCCTTGTTGGCACAGACAGCGACGAGGCGGAATTCAGGCTTCCAGACATCCGTTTTGTCCTTTGGCCACGAAGTCATGAAAGCAACGCTCCATGCACCGACCAGTGCTGAAAAAATCATCAGCGCGATGAGTATCTGTGAAAGAAGACTGCGTTTATCTTGAGACATTTGTATCCTTTTAGTTGCCCAACTTGGCAAGCTGTGGCTTAAGTTGTTCCAGTGTTGCGGTGAAATCAGCGACCCGCTGTTTTTCCTGATCGATCACTGCTGCTGGTGCGCGGGCGACAAAACCTTCATTCGCCAGCTTGCCTTGGGCAATTGAAATCTGCTTTTCAAGTTTTTCGATTTCCTTGGCCAGACGTATACGTTCGGCTGCAATATCAATCTCAACCTTGAGCATCAATCGGGTTTCACCGACCACAGCCACTGGCGCCATCGCATCAGTTGGCATGTCGTTTACGATTTGTACCTCAGATAGCTTACCCAGAGCTTGCAGGATGGGAGCGAACTCGGCGATATCAGCACCGCCACCGGCAATCAATAAAGGCATGCGCTGGGCCGGGGATACCCCCATCTCACCGCGCAGGTTACGGCAGGCGTAAGCCAGTGCTTTCAGGCGTTCGACCTTGGCTTCGGAGGCTTCGTCGATGCGCGACAGGTCAGCGCGTGGGTAGGCTGCGAGCATCAGCGAGTCGTGGGTCTTGCGACCCGCGATTGGGGCAACGGTCTGCCACAATTCTTCTGTGATGAACGGAATCAGCGGATGCGCCAGGCGCAATACCGTTTCCAGAACGCGAACTAGGGTGCGGCGAGCACCGCGTTGCTGGGCTTCGTCACCGGTCTGAATTTCAACCTTGGCAATTTCCAGATACCAGTCGCAGAACTCGTCCCAGATGAATTTGTAGATGCCTTGCGCCAGCAGGTCAAAACGATAGTCGATGAAATGTTGTTCGACTTCCTGTTCGAGGCGTTGCAACTGGCTGACGATCCAGCGATCAGCAAAACTGAATTTCAGACGGGCTTCACCTGCCGGAACCGCGCAGACGCCGCCAGCTTTTTGCTCATGGTCGAGTGCCAGGTCGTGGCCCTCAACATTCATCAGAACAAAGCGCGTGGCGTTCCACAACTTGTTGCAGAAATTGCGGTAGCCATCGCAGCGGCTCAGGTCGAACTTGATGTCACGACCGGGTGAGGCGAGGCTGGCGAAGGTGAAGCGCAGCGCATCGGTACCGAAAGCTTGAATACCTTCCGGGAACTCCTTCTTGGTTTTCTTGGCGATGCTTTCGGCTTGCTTTGGATTCATCAGGCCGGTGGTACGTTTTTCGATCAGCGCATCAAGGCCGATGCCGTCGATCAGGTCGATTGGGTCGAGTACGTTGCCCTTAGACTTCGACATTTTCTGACCTTCGCCGTCGCGGATCAGGCCATGAACATAAACGTGCTTGAACGGAATCTGGCCGGTGATCTGCTTGGTCATCATGACCATGCGGGCAACCCAGAAGAAGATGATGTCGAAGCCGGTGACCAGCACAGACGAGGGCAGATATTGCTGCAGCAGCGGATTGGCTGCGTCGATTGCTTCGTCGCCAGTCCAGTCTAGCGTCGAGAACGGCCACAGAGCGGAGGAGAACCAGGTGTCGAGAACGTCGTCGTCACGCTTGAGCGCGCCGGTGTAGCCTTGCTTGGCAGCTTCGGCCTTGGCTTCTTCCTCACTGTGGGCGACGAAAATCTGGCCATCATCGCCATACCATGCCGGAATCTGGTGGCCCCACCAGAGCTGGCGGGAAATACACCAGTCCTGAAT
>CAYRBE010000121.1:0-524 GCA_964422345.1 uncultured Dechloromonas sp. | reverse complement strand
GACCCAGTTCTCGGGGACGAACTTGATTTCGCCGGAATGGACGACGTCGAGCGCTTTTTCGGTAATCGACTTGCCGTCATCACCCGGTTTCGACATGGCGACGAACCACTGGTCAGTCAGCATCGGCTCGATGATCACGCCGGTACGGTCACCGCGTGGGACCTTGAGCTTGTGTTTGTCCGTTTTTTCAAGGATGCCGATGGCTTCAAGGTCGGCAACGACGGCCTTGCGGGCATCGAACCTATCCAGCCCGCGATATTTTTCCGGGGCGTTTTCGTTGATCTTCGCATCCAGCGTCAGGATGGAGATCAGCGGCAGATTGTGGCGTTGGCCAACGGCGTAGTCGTTGAAGTCATGGGCTGGTGTGACCTTGACGCAGCCCGTGCCGAATTCGAGGTCTACGTAGCTGTCAGCGATGATTGGGCTTTCACGGTCGGTTAGCGGCAGTTTCACCATCTGGCCGATCATATGCTTGTAGCGCTCATCTTCCGGGTGAACCATCACGGCGGTGTCGCCGAGCATGG
>CAYRBE010000120.1:1772-7218 GCA_964422345.1 uncultured Dechloromonas sp. | reverse complement strand
AGGGGTGAAAATGGGGTCACTCAGGCAGTCTTTCAGGTTTTTTGTCTAATGCTACGGTGCACAGCCAAAAACGGCAAAAATCATTTGCCACGGTAATCAGGAGGCCGAGCCGGATTTCTTAGCGGCATACATGGCAGCATCAGCCGCTTTAAGGATGTCTTCCGGTTCGCCATTACCCTTGTCTATGAGTTTGATACCTATGCTGGCGGAGCTATGGTGGCGGATTTCGCCGAATACATATTCCTCGCTCAGGGCGAGGCGAATTTTGCTGGTGATTTGCGCGACATGCGTGTTGGCAACTTCGGTGTCTGCGTCGAGATTTTCCAGCAAAACGACAAACTCATCACCGCCAAGCCGGGCGACGGTGTCACATTCGCGCACCTTACTGAGAAGACGCCGGGCAACTTCAATGAGTAGCAGGTCGCCTGCCTCGTGGCCGTGGGTGTCGTTGAGTTGCTTGAAGCGGTTGAGGTCGAGAAAAAGTACGGCGAGTGTTTTGCCGTGTCGTTTTGCGCTGTGCAGGGCCTGAGTCAGGCGGTCAAGCAGCAGGCGTCGGTTGGGTAACTGGGTTAGGGCGTCATGAAAGGCATGGCGGCGTAACTCGATTTCGAGATCTTTGTGTTCGGTTAAATCGGTGAATTGGATTAGCAAATGATTCTGGTTATTCAAGACAACCGGCAAAATCTGGCATTCCGCCCACAGTGCTTTACCGAAACTTGTGGTTAATTGTATTTCGCAACGCTGCATAGAGCCGTAATTGAGTGCGGTTAGTGCGGCATCGAGCAAACCTGAGTTTTTCCAGCTTTCAATTTGGCGGAAGTTCTGCGCCATTAGTGCTTCCCGGGTCGCACCGACCAATTGGGCAAAGGCCTCATTGGCGATAATGCACTCCCCCGTATCAGCATAAACGCCCATCGCGAGCGGTGAAGTCAGAATGATCGTTTCGTTGAACTTGAGGAGTGATACCAGTTCCTGATTGGCCGCTTCTGCCTTGCTCAGTACGTCTACGAGTTGCCGCCAGAGATCTTTTTCGTGGCAGAGAGTTTGCCGTAAAAGAATATGCGTCCGGACGCGTGCCTTGATGACTGCGGCGTTGATCGGTTTGGTGATGAAATCTACGGCCCCGAGCGCAAGGCCGGCGGCTTCGTCATCGGGGCTATTCTGTGCGGTGGTGAAAATAACCGGAATATCCTGCGTTAGGGCATTTGCCTTGAGGCGGCGACAGACTTCGTGACCGTCCATGTCCGGCATCATGACGTCGAGCAGAATTAAATCCGGGGCTTGGGTCGCGCAGAGGTCGAGCGCTTTCTGCCCGCTGGTGGCTTTGAAGACCTGATAGTCCTCGCTGAATATCTGGTACAGCGTCTGGATGTTGATCGCCTGATCATCAACGATCAATAGTTTTGGCAAGGCGGGCGGCAGATTTTCGTCAGTCATTTTCAGCCAGCCGGTCTTGTAACAATGTGCATGCATCGAGTGCGGCGGCAAAGTCGAGCTGATTGATTGCCTGAGCCACAGGATGCCAGTCGGTACCGAGTGCGTTGCCGTAGGTTTGCGCTATCTCACTACCCAGGCTCGTGGCGCGCATATCATCGTCAGCCAGTAGTTGCTTGAGTTCCGCTAGATGGCGGTTTAATGCGTCTGGGTCAAATGTACCGTCACCGTCATCGTTGGGTTCGGCCGGAGAGGGTGATAGCTCGGGGGTGATTTTCGCAAGTTCAGGTAGCAAGGCTTCGAACTGCGTGTTGAGTTGAGCTAAGAGTTCTGACACGGCCAATGCAGCACTGCCTGCTTTGGATTGCTCCTTTAATCCGGCTTCAATTTGCCCTGCTGTCTTTGATAAAGCCATTGCCCCGATGGTTGCGGCAAGCCCCTTGATTGTATGGGCTGTGCGAATTGCATCGGTAAATGCTGCTTGCTCGATTTGGTGGTTCAGGTCAGCGAGTTGAGTCGGCGTATCGGTACGGAAAGAATGAACCACTTGATCGTAAAGCTCCCGGCTATTGCCTAGGCGCTTGATCGCACTTTCGCTATCAAGCGAGGTTTCATTTGCCGATGCACTGACTTCGACGGCTTGAGCCAGCGCATCACTGTGCGTAATGGCCAGCCGTTCTGGGTCGATGTGGCGGCGCAGGGCGGCGATCAGTTGGTCGAGATCAATCGGCTTGCCAATGTGGTCAACCATGCCAGCGTCGAGGCAGGCGGCTTTGTCAGAAGCCATCACATTCGCCGTCATGGCAATAATGGGTGTGACGTCGAGTGCCGGGTCGCTACGGATTCTTCGGGTGGTCTCAATGCCATCAATATCGGGCATTTGCAGATCCATCAGTATGGTATCGAAGGGTGGGAAGGTACGGTTGCATAGTTCGACCGCTTCCAGCCCGCCATTGGCAATGGTAACGATTGCACCCTGACGCTGGAGTAGTTCTCTGGCAATTTGCTGATTCAAGCGGTTGTCTTCAACCACCAGCAGGCGGAGTCCTGCCAACTGCTGCACAAGCTCAAGCTTGCGCTTGACTGGCGCAGCACCGTGGCGAATCGCTTGGGCTTCGACAACAGCATGAACCAGCGCTGACCGGGTGATTGGCTTGGTCAGGTAACCATTTAGCAACTCAAGTTCACGCTGTGACTTTTGGGCATACATTTCCTGACTGCTGGCGGTGATCATGATGATCGCAGGCGGGGTTTGGTCAGGATAGCGCGCGTAGTGCTGACGCATGCGGCGGGTGGTTTCCCAGCCGTCGAGTCCGGGCATTTGCCAGTCAACCAGCACAATGTCGAGTTCGGGCATTTGAGGTTCGGCGATTCGCTTGAGGGCGTCTTCGCCGTTGGCCACGACTTCAAAGGTCCAGCCCTGTGCCAGCGCCATTTCTCCGAGAACTTCGAGTGCCATGGGGCTGTCATCAACAATTAGCAGGCGTAGCGGCGCGGCAGTTTCCTTGGCTGAGGCTAAGGGGCTTTCAATCAAGCCGGTGGCTATATCGAATCCGGCACTAAAGAAGAAGCGGCTGCCTTTTCCCGGTGTGCTTTCGACCTGCAAGTTGCCGCCCATCAATTCGACTAACTGACGGCTGATCGCCAGCCCCAACCCGGTGCCACCGAAGCGTCGGGTGGTTGAAGACTCGGCTTGGCTGAAACCTTCAAAAATATAGTTGAGTTTGTCCGGCGCAATGCCGATGCCGCTATCCGTTACCGAGAACTCAAGTTGCGCCCGATTCTGGTCGCCCTGAATGACAGAAATCTTGATCAGGACATTACCTTGCTCGGTAAATTTGATTGCATTGCCGGCGAGGTTGAGCAGCACCTGACGTAAGCGCAGCGCGTCGCCTATTAAATGCTGGGGAACCGCCCGGTCGACTGAAAATAGCAGTTCGATAGGCTTGTTACCCATATTGGCTGACAAAACGATTGCCAGCTCGCGCATGACATCTTCAAGGACAAACGGTGTGTGCTCGATACTGAGCTTGCCGGCTTCAATTTTTGAAAAATCAAGAACGTCGTTGATGATGCCAAGCAGGGCTTTGGTCGCCGTTTCCGCCTTGCTGGTGTAATCCAGCTGGCGGGCGTTCAGTTCGGTGTGAGAAAGCAGTTTTAGCATGCCAAGAATGCCGTTCATTGGCGTGCGGATTTCATGGCTCATGGTGGCGAGGAAGCTGCTCTTCGCCTGGCTGGCTTCTTCTGCAGCTTCTTTGGCGGCTTGCAAGCGTTCGGCGTGCAGCTTCTGTTCGGTGATCTCGTAACGAATTGCGATGAATTGTGCGGGATGGCCTTCAGCATCGAGAATGGGCGCAATAATTGTATCGACCCAGTAAGTGCCGCCATCCTTCGATCGATTCTTGATCTGCCCACGCCAAGTCTTACCACTGCTAATGGTTTTCCACATTTCCTGGAAAAACTCTTTCGGGTGATTTCCTGAATTGAGCAAGCGATGAGTTTGGCCAATTAACTCATCACGTTCATAACCTGAAATTTTGCAGAACAGGTCATTGACGAAGGTGATCACCCCGCGGGCATCGGTAATGCCGACGATGGCGTGGGCATCCAAAGCATTTCGAATGTTGTCGAGCTGCTGATTAGCCTGCTTAATACTTGAAATGTCGAGATGGGTGCCTGCCATCCACTCCGGTTTGCCCTCGGGCGTTCGGGAAATCAGCCGACCCCGCGCCAACACCCAAACCCAACTGCCGTTTTTGTGCCGCAAGCGGATCTCTGCATCGTAGATATCAATTTCGCCGGCAATTTGGCGAAGCATGTTTTTACTGGCCTGCTTGTAGTCGTCGGGCTGGCAGAGTGAAGCCCATGTTTTGACGTTGATTGGCTCCAGTTCTGCGCGCGCGTAGCCCAGCATGCCGGCCCAGCGCTCGTTGAAAAGGACCTCGCCGGTAGCCACATTCCATTGCCATGTGCCGGCATTGGTGCCATCGAGAATATTTTGCAGGCGCTGGCGCTCGGTGGAGAGAGATTGCTCAGCGGCAAATTGTGTTGCCTGCGCAGCGAGTGTTTGGCGATGGCTGCGTTGAATCCGGTATAAGGCAAAGGTTAAAAACAGCGTACTCAGCAGGCCGGCGAGCAAAATCAGGTAGCTGACATTTTTGTCGCTTTTTTTAGTGAACTCTGGGCGCGGCAGCAATGCAATTTCCCACGGGCGACTTGCCACATCAATCGACATGCGCCGCGCTGTGGCTGGAATATTATTGTAGGTAAGCGCTGAGGTTTGCTGTTCGTTGCGGTGGAGTAAGGCTGGCGGGTCAAATGAAAGATCGAAAACTAACAGGTCAAGATAAGCGGCTTCGGCACGGAACGTGGCTTCACGAAACATGTTGTTGATATCGACAATCCCGACGGCATAACCAAGTACGCCTTCACCGGTTGATTTCTCTTCAATCGGAGCATTCTCAGGGAGCGGAACAGCGACCGAGATGGCAAAAACATTGCGGTTATTTTGAGAAAAGTACGGCGTGGCTGAGGGTTGGTCGGAGTCACGAGCGAGATGCTTGGCTTCCATCCGTTCCGGAAAGGCCGTCATGTCGAGACCTTGGCGACTACTATCCTGCGGTGTGGAAAACAGGACGGGCACGTATTCCGGTTGTGCAGGGAGTTTTTCGCCGTCAGGACGGTGCACTTTGTAGTTGTCGACACCGAGCTTTTGGGTGGTACGTTCAAACTGGGCGAGATTTTTTGCTTTGATCACCGGTTGCCACTCAAGAGACTGAATGGTCGGCGCGTTGCGCAGCAAGGCGTTTGCGAAATGCTCAAACTCATCCCGCTCCAAATACTTTTGGCTTGAAATCAGTAATCCGGCCGCGCGTACGGCCTCAATTGAGCGGAGCAAATCAAGATCAAAACTATCCACGGCGGCGCGGCCAATTGTCGATAGACGTTCACTTTGTCGAGATACGCGGCTTTGCTCGGCGGCTGTGTAGGCGTACCACGTTGTACTAAGCCC
>CAYRBE010000120.1:0-1672 GCA_964422345.1 uncultured Dechloromonas sp. | reverse complement strand
TCTGGATTGTTCCGTTGCCGGTTGTGCCGTATTTGAGTGTGCCGGGTGCCTTGCGGATGGCTTGAGTTAGCTCTCTCACGGTTTTGTAGGGCGCGTCTTTTCGGACGGCACAAACTTGTGGGTCGACTGCAAGTAGCCCCAGATTGGTGAAGTCATGCCAGCGGTAGGGCAGTTTGGGGTCCATCGCCGGCGCGATAACTTGTGTGCCAACCCGGCCAAGCATCAGGGTGTAACCATCGGGCTTGGCGGCTTTCAGGTTGATTGCGGCAAGGGTGCCGGACTCTCCTGCTTGGTGCTCGATGACGAAAGCAGGATTGCCGAGGTAGGGGGCGATATATTTGACTACGGCACGGGCGTAATAATCGCTGTCACTTTTTGGGCCGTAGGGGACGATAAGCGTAATTGGTTTGGCCGGATAAGGATCGGTCGCAAGAACTGGGTGCGTGATACTCATGCCCAGCAAGGCGACGATAAGCAATTTAACGAGGTGGGTGGGGCTAAGCATCATTTTTTCCTGCTTGAGTCCTAAATTGCTGAAAGGGTGGCGACCACTTTGCCCGGTTCAATGCGGACTGATTTGAGCAGCCAGCGGGCAGCGATTTCCTGGGGGCTGCCATCGGGACGCAAGACATAGATAGGTTTGGTGCGGA
The DNA here is from genome assembly GCA_964422345.1 of uncultured Dechloromonas sp. GTDB lineage: Bacteria > Pseudomonadota > Gammaproteobacteria > Burkholderiales > Rhodocyclaceae > Azonexus. Next base: position 1,022 of record CAYRBE010000120.1, on the reverse strand, counting down.
AATAGTTCGCCATTAATTGTGTGATGGCTTGGCGGGCGGTGGATTCCATTTCCTTGGGCAAGGCATAGGACTCGACAGAATCGGTAATGGCGTTTTCCAGAAAGAAGGCTTTGTTTTTGTCGTCGTAACGAATGCCGGCGCGGCCAATCACATTCACCGGTACCGGCGGGCTGCCAAACAAACCCAGGTCAAAACTGGCGGTGATTCTCGCCCGACCATCGTGGCCATCCAGTTCGATATAGGGTGCCTGTTTGAGGCTGACCATCACTACCCCGCCGTAATTCTTCTGTACCGGCCCATTCTTGGCCAAGGCTGCCTGAATCTCGGCTTGGGAGAAAACAACTTCCCTTTCCAGAAAGTCGACGCCCGAACTGTTCATGCTGCTGAATAGTAAGAGCAAGGTGAGGAATAGTCGTTGCAGGGGCATCGCTAGGTGGTTTCGGCTTCAATGCTTGGAAGATTAGCATTTTGCTAAGGTGGCTGAGAAGAAAAAAGGGCCGGTGAATCGCTTCACCGGCCCTTTTGTTTTTGCTTCTGGCTTGCTTAGACTTGCTGAATACCGGCCAATGTCCAACCGCTGTTGCCGTTAGTTGGTTTGGTCATGTTCCAGATTTCGTCAAACGGCTCGGTCGGGCCATTCTTATCTTCACGAATCAGGCCATGGAAGCGGACGCTGACGATGTAGCGGGTAGCCTCTTCGGCAACATCGAGGACTTCAGCATTGAGCTGAACGACATCGGTTTCCTGCGCTGCTGCACCACGATCACCCATGGCCATCTTGATTTCAGCGAACATTTCCGGGGTGGTAAATTCGCGGATGTCGTCAAGATTACCGGCATCGTTGGCGGCCTGCAGACGGATGAAGTTGACCTTGGCGTTGCGGGCAAAGGCTTCCACATCGAAATCAGCCGGGATGTGGTTGCTGTTTTGGCCTGCAACAGCGGCAGCAACTGGTGCTACCGCAGCGGCGGCTGAACCACCTGCGGGGGTGAAGTCAGGCGTGCTCGGTGTGCTTGCACGGT
>CAYRBE010000119.1:1156-7223 GCA_964422345.1 uncultured Dechloromonas sp. | reverse complement strand
CATCAACCGCCTGTTCAGCCACCTGTGCCACGAGCCAGTCAATCAGCGCCTGATGCTCGGCTTGCCGGCTCTTGCCCATGAAGTGTTGGCCGAGGTGCCAGTCGGAGGTGTGGAGAATGCGCATGCGACAAGGGAGGAGCGAATGGAAGGGGTGAATTTTATGTTGTTCGGCGCTAACTGTCGGCAACTGTTTGGAATTCACGCTATGCAATGCGTTGGTCATTGGCTGTGTGATAATCCCGCCGGTTAATTACGAGTGTTTTACATGCGAAATCTGTTCCGAAAACTGCTCGGCAAAAGTGAGCCGGACGCTGCGCCGACATCATCCGATGATAACTTTGAAGCGCTTAACAAGCTTGCGCCACTGGTTTCAACAGCTTCGGCTGAAACGGGTGTGACTGAACAGGGCGAGTCGGTTCCGGCGCATTCCTTTGTTTCGCGTGAGCCGGTGCTTGGCCGCAATGAGCAGATTGTCGGTTATGAATTTAATCTGCATGAGCGGACACAGTTGCGTTTGCAGGGCCAAAAGGATTTGTTGCAGAAGGTCTACGACGACGCCTTGCTGCGTAATTTGACCTCGCTTGGTGTGACGACGCTGCTGGGCAAGCGCTTGGCGTTTGTCCGAATCTCTCCGGCCTCGCTGGATAATCCGCTGTTAAAAAAGTTGCCGGTGCAAAATACTGTTTTGATGATTACGCCTGCACGTCAGGCGCTCGATTCTGAAACGATTGTGTTGCATTTGAATAGCTTGCGGCAGGCTGGTTTTGCCTGTGGTTGGCTGATTCGCAAGAGCCAGCTGACCGAGCATCCAAACTTGCTGACACTGGCCGCCTCAACCGCAGATTTTGTGCAAATCCAGACGGCGGATTTTGATGGCATGGAGATCAAACTGCTGCTCAAATCACTGGCAGCTGAGCGGCCATCCGATCTGCCAAAAATCAGGCTGATTGCCAATGAACTGAACAGTTACGACGAGTTCAACCTGTGCTTTCAGGGTGGTTTTGATTATTTCCTCGGCAAATTTGTGACCAGCCGGGAAAACTGGCATCCGCCGAAAAGTGAGATCAATCGCCTGCGGGTGATCGAGACACTCAATCTTTTGCGGAGCGGCGCGGAGTTCGATCAGATTGCAACCCAGCTCAAGCTCGATCCAGTGCTGACTTTCAAACTGTTGCGTTACCTTAATTCGCCCGCGATGGGGCTGCAAAGCCCAGTCACTACAATGGAAAAAGCCTTGATTGTGCTTGGTCGGGAAAACTTTTATCGCTGGTTGTCGCTGCTGCTATTTGACATCAAAGCGCCCGGCTATCGCGAACGTATTGTCACCGAGCAGGCATTAGCCCGCGGCTATTTCCTCGAAAGTATGGCCGGGCAGGGGCGTGTGCCAGCGCAGAAGGATCACCTTTTTATTCTCGGCTTGTTCTCGATGCTGGAATTGCTGATGGGGCAGCCGATGTCGGCCATTCTGGCGCAAACCCGTCTGCCGGAGCCTGTGCATGCAGCTTTGCTTGAACAACCGGGGGCTTATCGCGATGCCCTGTTGCTGGCGATTGCCGCCGAAGGTCTGTCGCCGGATGAATGCGAACAGCAGTCCGAAATTTGTGGCCTGAGCGCGATACAGGTTTCCTTGTATGCGGTTGAAGCGCTGACCTGGGCCAATGAAGTGACGGCGACGAATGAGGGCTGATTAAGGGGCGGTCGATTTTTGATCGGCATTCAGGTAGCAGAATTGACGCATCATTTCTGCTGCCAGTCCGGACTGTGCACTTAATTGTTGCGAGTCAAAACCCTTTTCAAATAGTGGCGCGTAGCTTGGCGTGTTTTCTGCATCAAGTTTGCTGAGACGGCGGAATCCCATCTGCCACGCTGAAAATTCGCGCTGCGGAATTTCTTCTTTTGAGATCAGGAAAAAATTGGTGTGGCGCGGGTCCTGACAAATCCGCTGATAGGTTTCTTCAACGGCGGCCTCGCTACCTTCAAGAACCTGAAGGAAATTGCCTTCCGAATAGAGCATCATCCCAGTGATGTTGGAAGTGGTGTTGTGGCGAACCGATGACTCAAGAATTTTGTCGAGTTCGTCGTCCGAGAGCGGATGCGTTGCCGAACTGACATAAATTAGTTGAACCAGAGACATAGGCCATCCTCTCGCGATGAATTTTCGCTAGTTTAGGCCAGAAATATGCTTTGTGATTCGCCTACCTGCGGCAAATTGGTTTTTCCTCTTTTTGGCCAGTGCACCGTAGCATTGTGATTTAAGCTCCCCGTAATTGATCAAAAAATGCCTGCCAGTAATCGAGGCAGGCTCTCACCTTGGGCAGGCGGTGTCTGCCTTGCAACATCGCGGCGTAAATTGGAATGGGTTCGTTTTCAAGATAATCAGCCAAAACCTCTTGAAGTTCGCCGCTACGAAGCAGCGGTGAAACCAACAATTCATTGAGCCGGGCAATCCCGATGCCAGCCAGGGTCAGGGATAAAACCAATGCGGTGCTATCAACACGGGTATGGCCTTTGACTAACAGAATGTCAGCCTTGCTCTGTTTGGCGGCACGTTGGGTATTTGGTTTTTCCGGCCACGCTGCGCCGCCTTTTTTGGCATTGCTCAAGCCATCAAGCGCTGACTTAATAAATGGCCAGCGATTGAGTGACTGGCTGGCGCTGTTGGCGATCAGGCGGTGTTGGAGAAGATCGGCCGGGGTTTGCGGTGTGCCAAATTTGGCCAGATAGGCGGGCGCCGCGTACAACTTTCGGCCATGTTCGCCTATTTTTCTGACAACCAGACTTTCCAGACTATCTACGCCGCCCCGAATGGCAATGTCGATGCCATCCCTTGCTAGATCGCTGACCCGGTCATCCGCGACGATATCCAGTTTCAGTTCCGGGTAATGTTCATAAAGCCCCGGCAGGCTGGGAATAATCATCGTTTCAGCCAAAATATGGCTCACTGATAATCTAACCCGGCCACGCGGTACGGCAAGTTTTCCGCCGAGATCACTCTCCAGTTCGGTGGCGATGTCGAGCATGCTGCGGGCGTGGGCGAGGAAGGCATCGCCCTCATCGGTCAGTGAAAGACCGTGGGTGCTGCGATGTAGCAGGCGCACACCCAACCCGGATTCGATACGGGCAATCGCGCGGGAAATCTGGCTGACCGGCTCGTTACGCTCGCGTGCTGCAGCCGACAGCGTGCCTAATTCAGTGACCCGGATAAACAGTGCGGCATCGGCCAGATTGAGTTGCATGAAATTCTGTCTCCCATGATCTGTTTGCAAAATCTGCAAAACCAACTCGCATTTTGTCTGGTTTCGCATGATCTATCAAACAAATAAAGTGCGCTCACACCTAATTCAAGGAGATCATCATGCAGGAAAATATTCACACTCAAGGTTTGCAGGCTGAAAGCTTTAATCCGGATGATATGGCGCGCTTGCATGACCTTGCACGCCAACAGGCAGAGCACTTACGGCGTGAAGCGATGGCTCAATGGCCGGCTTCTTCGCTTGGTTTTTTAAGCAGAGCAATGCGTCGCTTGGCAAACTGGTGATTGGTTTTAAGCGCTCAGTTGATGCTTTGTCCGCTGAGCGCCACTATTCTTTATTCAAGTAGCGTTCAAACGCATCAATGGCAAGTGGGCGGCTATACAAATAGCCTTGGTAGGCGTGGCAACCATGGTCAGCGAGGAATTCTTGCTGGCCAGCCGTTTCGACACCTTCAGCAATGATTTTCAGGCCCAGATTCTGGCCCAGCGCGACGATGGCGCGGGTAATCGCGGCATCGTTCGGGTCGGTCAATACGTCACGAATGAAAGACTGGTCGATTTTTAGTTGATCGAGCGGCAGGCGTTTCAAATAGGTCAATGACGAGTAGCCCGTACCAAAATCGTCAAGTGAGAACGTAATGCCGAGGACCTTCAGCGTCATCATTTTACTGATCGTGTCTTCAACGTTGTTGAGGAAGAGACTCTCGGTGAGTTCGAGCTTGAGTCGTTCCGGACTTGCTTTGGTGCGAGCCAATGTGCCGGTGACTTGCTCGATGAAATCCGGATGATTGAATTGCCGGGCGCTGACATTAACCGCCATCGACAGGTGGGCGGTAATTGGGTCTTTTGCCCAACAGGCCAGGCGGGTGCAGGCGGTTTCCAGTACCCATAGTCCTAAGGGCAGGATAAGTCCGGTTTCTTCTGCTACCGGAATAAATTCGGCGGGTGATATGGGGCCGCGAGTTGGGTGATTCCAGCGAAGCAGGGCTTCTACTCCCGTTACTTGCCCTCGTTTTTCAAATACCTGAGGCTGGTAGGCCAGACTGAACTGGTTTTCTCTCAAGCCTCTTCGCAGGTCGGACTCCAATGTGGATCGGGCCGAGACGCTGGCTTGCATATCCGGTTCGAAAAAGTGCAGGGTATTTCGTCCCGCAGCCTTGGATTGATACATGGCAAGGTCGGCCTGTTTCAGCAACTCATCAACGCCTATGCTATGCCCACAAAATAGCGTGATGCCAATACTGGGGGTGGTGTGATAGTCCTGTGTTACCAGATCGTAGGGCTGGTTGAGTGATTCAAGAATTTTTTCACCGATCTGCTCGCTTTGGTTCGCAGCTTCGGAGAGGTTGTTGCTCAGGCCTTCGAGAATCAACACAAATTCATCGCCGCCGATGCGAGCAACGGTGTCACCTTCGCGGACACATGCTGAAAGGCGGGTGGCAACCTGTTGCAGCAGCAGATCACCCTTGTCATGGCCAAGGGTGTCGTTGAGCGTTTTGAAATTATCAAGATCGATAAACATCAAGGCTGCATTCCGCTGCTGACGATCGCTGGTGGCGAGCGCGTGTTGCAGGCGGTCAAGAAGCAGGCGGCGGTTGGGTAATTGGGTCAGTGGGTCAAAAAATGCCAGATTGGCAATTTCGGCTTCGGCGGCTTTGTTTTCACTAATGTCGGTGAATGCGGAGACATAATGGGTCGTCGATTTGTCAGCCCCTCGTACCGCAGTGATTGTTTGCCACTTAGGGAAGATTTCGCCATTCTTACGACGATCCCAGACTTCACCGTACCAAGCACCCGTTGCGGATAATTGCTGCCACATTTCGGCGTAAAACTCAGCTTCGTGGCGGCCGGATTTAAGTAGCGCTGGGGTTTGTCCCACCACTTCGTCGGCGCTATATCCGGTCATTTCGGTAAAGGCATTGTTGACCCGGAGGATGATTCCTTTGGCGTCAGTGACCATGATGCCGTGCAGCGACTCAAAGGCGGTTGCGGCAATCCGCAGTTCCTGGTGCATCAGGCGGGTTTCAGTGACGTCGCGCGTGACGCCCACGTAGTGCGTGGTTTTGCCCTGAGCATCAACAACCGGATTGATTGAAAGGTCGCTCCAGAAGGGCGTGCCGTCTTTTTTGTAATTGAGCAGATCGCCCTGATATTGATGGCCCGCAACAATGGCATCCTGCAAGGCGTTGAGTGATTTGGTGTCCCCACCTTTGTTGTGCAGGAAGGCGGGGGTTAAGCCGATGATTTCGGTGTCACTGTAGCCGGTGATTCGCTGGAAGGCCGGGTTGGCGTATGTGATTCGACGGTTGGCATCAGTGATCAATACACCCTGCGAAATGGCCGCTAAGGCTTCATGGTGCAAGCGTAAAACCGCTTCACTTTTGAGTCGTTCTTCGGCATGGGCAATCGTCAGCAGGTGTTCTTTGAAAATGATCAGTGCTTTTGCCATGTCGCCAATTTCGTCATCGCCCAAATTTTGCTCGATGTCGAAATCATCTTCTCTTGCCGCCAGCTTGGTCATTGACCGGGTAATGCTAAGTACTGGGTTGATGATGCCGCGGGCGAGAATAAAGGCGAGCAGTGCGGTAAAAAAGATCAGCCCTGCGGTCAGTGTGCTGACTTGCCAGACGGCTTGTTTGGCAGCGATTTCAGCATCCAGTGCAGTCTTGGCCAAATCCTCTGAAATAGCATCTTCAATGATTCTAAGTCGATCAATTTGATCCGTCGTGATTTCAAACCAGTTTTCAGCACCGATACGAAATGATGTGTTGGGCGACTGACGTTCCAATACGGTTTCGCGCATTCGTTCGAGTT
>CAYRBE010000119.1:0-1056 GCA_964422345.1 uncultured Dechloromonas sp. | reverse complement strand
CTTGGGCCAAGGCGAGTTGTGTCAAATTTATCAATTGATCGACGGAATTCATCACGTTCAGCATCGGTGGCGCGTTGCTGCTCAGTCAGGCGTGTTCCAAAATTGGATCCGCTGGAGCCAATAAAATTTGCCGAAACACCACGCTCTTTCTGGACTGCGTGCACCAAGGAACTGGTCGCCGGAATAATGGAGACCAAGGTGTGTAGTTGCGCTGTATGGCGGACGGTGTTGATGTAACCCACCAGCACCCAAATTGAAAGCGCAATCAGACCAGCCAAAGGCAGGCTGAGTGCCAAGGCGATGCGCGTGCCAATGCGTAAATTTTGAAGTTTGAACTTCATCGTTTGGATAGGCGAAAGCGCATTTTAGGTGGCAAGCGTACTGGTGAATCGGGGGGAGGGTAAGGCTTGATTTCGGATTATGACTCAGGATAGCCGAGCGTTCATCTTTTTTGTCGCCCTTATTGGCCTGTGTATCAGGCGTAGAGCGCTTAGCGCGGGGTGCAAATGGATAGATGAGCGATAGAAAATGCCTAAATTTTCCTGTGCACCGTAGCAATGCGGGTCACAAACTTTACAGTTTATTTTTTGCGCATTCAGTGCTCAGTCACGGATGCGGCTCAGTACCTCAGATGCCTTGTCAATTTGCAAGGTATTTGCGATCAAGGTTTGGACTTGTGTCTTGGCCTTGTCACCGAAATAGCGTGCCCACTCGGCATCAGAAACTTCTTGTTCGATAATTTCCGGTATGCGTCGTTCAGCGGTGTGTCGCCGCTCTTTCCAGCCTTGCGGTGGAGCGCAATCGACCAGCCTTCGGTCGTGTCGGTTGCGGCGTTCCTGTGAATTAGTCATCGCGGCCTCCTTATTTTGTACTGCCTGAGTTTGACTCTGCAATATCTTTAAAGGTTCCGGCAAAGCACGCTGATTGTTCCACCCCCAAAACCCGGCACCCACACCGGCCTCAGGTATAATGCCCGCCTCTCCGCCTAACCTGAAATTACTCTCCAATGGCCGATATTCTTTGCCTCAAGGGCGACGCCGCCTTTTCCGCCTTCCG